>JAXJVC010000034.1:0-20059 GCA_036308745.1 Oscillospiraceae bacterium
ACGGCACATCACCATCATTCCCCGGGGCCAGTCTCTGGGCTCCACCTGGAGCCTGCCCCATGACGATTCTTCCAATATGACCCGCAATGAGATGTATGAGGAGATCGTCAGCCTGCTGGGCGGCCGTGTTGCGGAGGATCTGTTTATTGGGGATATCTCCGTTGGCGCGTCCAATGACATCGACCGTGCCACCAAGCTGGCCAAGGATATGGTTGCCCGGTACGGTATGTGCGAAAAGCTGGGCACTGTTTCCTACCTGGATGGGGGAGAAGTGTTCATTGGCCGGGATTACCAGACCACCAAGAGCTACTCTGAAAAGGTAGCCGGCACCATTGACGATGAGGTCAGGCTCCTGGTCGAAAAGGCCTACACCCACTGCAAGACCATCCTTTCCGATGATTCCGAAAAACTGGAGCAGCTTGTGGAATACCTGCTGGAGAAGGAATCTGTCAGCGGCGAGCAGTTTGAGGCTCTGATGGAGGGCCGGGTTGTTGAAGAATGCTCCCAGACCTCCCTGTTTGACGGATTTGCAGAGGAAGCCGATAAGACAGAAGAATAAGCGAATAACAAAAGGAAACCTGCCGCGGATCATGGCAGGTTTCCTTTTTTGGTATAAAGCGTTCAATTTCCCTGTGGGGCGGGCTGCCTTACCATGACTTTGGGATCGAGAAGCGCGGGATAGGCTATTTGCAGAAGGCTTCCCGGAACTCGGGGGTCATGGACCAGTATTTTTGGCCCCAGTGTTCAAAATCCCACTGCTCCATGTAGCTGTTGCATTCGTAGTCGATATAGTAGAGTGTACCGTTTTGAACGACGAAATTGGTGGGGTAGTAGTCGATGTTGGTATTGGCGGCGTAGAGCTTCCGGCACATGGCCTGGATCTGCTCCAGGTATTCCGGGCGCATCTCCTCCCGGAGGACCAGGCGGTCGATGGTGTCGCCGTCGATGTATTCTTTCAGGATCCGTTCCTGCGTGTGGTCCACTTCCAGTAGTTCCGGCAGGGGGATGCCGATGGCTTGGAGGCGGTCATAGTCCCGCAGCTCAGAACCCAGCTTGTCCCCAAACTGGTAATAACTGCAGGGCTCGTGATGGATCTGCTTCAGCACATATTGGCGCGCACCGTCTGTGACCAGATAAGAGTAGCCGCCCTTGCCTTTACCAAGCAGACGGATCACATCAAAGGTTTTGCTGTTGAGGGTCATTTGTTCCATAAACATAACCTCCTTTTTCGGTATTATAAATCATTATATAAGGTTTTGCAAGGCAGAAAAGCTTTCGCTGTGTTTGCTTTTTGTATGGAATGCGGGGAAACGTTTATATGAGAATCAGAGACTATTGATAGAGTGCACCTCTCGGTTCTGTTTTAAGGGGGTGATAGAGCTTGATGAATGTTACTATTTTTTTAATAGAATGTGTACAATTTTGTTGACAATGCTGATAGGGTACGGTATAATGTACAAGAACAACGGGAATAAATTATTTCCTGCTGTACATAATAACTGCTTCCCGGGTCTTGGGAGGCATCGATTCAATAGGAGGGAGAACTATGATCAGCTTTTTTGTATGTCTAGCGATTCTCATTGGCGGATACTTTATTTACGGTAAATTTGTATCCAACACCTTTGGCCCTGATGATCGGGAAACTCCGGCAGTTACCATGGAAGACGGCGTTGACTATGTGGTCATGCCTACCTGGCGTATTTTCCTGATCCAGTTGCTGAACATTGCAGGCCTCGGCCCCATCTGGGGTGCTGTTGGCGGCGCTATGTGGGGTCCCAGCGTGTTCCTGTGGATCACCTTCGGTACCATTTTCTGCGGCGCTGTTCATGACTTTGCATCCGGCTTTATGTCCATGCGTCATAAGGGCCTGTCCGTTCCCGAACTGACCGGCTTGTACATGGGCAACGGTATGAAGCAGGTCATGCGTGTGTTCTCTACCGTTCTGCTGTTCATGGTCGGCGTCGTGTTCGCCGTTGGTCCTGCAGGTCTGCTGGCTTATCTGTGTGGTGAGGCAGGCGGCGCTTCCATCCTGACCAACAAGTATTTCTGGCTGGTCATTGTGTTCGTTTACTTCTTCATCGCTACTTTCCTGTCTGTTGACAAGATCATCGGTAAGCTGTATCCCGTGTTCGGCATCTGCCTGATCATCATGGCAGTGGGCGTGGGCGTCGGTACCATTGCCAAGGGCTATACCATCCCCGAAATCTTCCCCCTGCGTAATATGCATCCTACCGGCTCCTCTATCTTCCCCGCTATGTTTATCTCTGTTGCCTGCGGTGCATGCTCCGGCTTCCACTCCACCCAGTCTCCCATCATGGCACGCTGCTGCAAGAGCGAGAAGCTGTCTCAGAAGGTTTTCTATGGCGCAATGGTCTGCGAGGGTGTTATCGCTCTGGTTTGGGCTGCTGCATCCTGCGCTCTGTTTAACATTGAGGGCGGCCTGATGACCGGCCTGAAGGAAGCAATGGCTCTGGGCCAGTCTGCCTGCGTCTACAATATCTGCTACACCACCATGGGCGGCTTCGGCGCCATCCTGGCTATGCTGGGTGTTATTGCCTGCCCCATTTCCTCCGGTGATACCGCATTCCGTTCTGCTCGTCTGACCGTTGCCGATGCTCTGAAGCTGGATCAGAAGAGCTATAAGAACCGTCTGATTCTGACCATTCCTCTGCTGGGCCTGGGCGTTCTGGTTTCTCAGCTGGACTACACCGCTATCTGGAACTACTTCGCTTCCACCAACCAGATCCTGGCTGCTATCGTTCTGTGGACTGCTGCCTTCTACCTGCGTCATGAGGGCAAGAACGCTTACGTTTGCGCTATTCCCGCAGCTTGGATGACTGCTGTTACCCTGTCCTTCGTATTCAGCAGCAACCTGTACCTTGGCGGCATTGCCTTCCTGGCATCCATTGCCAAGATTCTGGGTGTCAGCATCGCTGTTGTACTGTTTGCCCTGTTCGTCATTAAGTCCCCCAAGAAGGAAAAGCTTGCCAAGTAATTTACCAGGAAAGGAAATCCTACTATGTACATTCCACCGAAAGCCCTGTCGGAAACTGTTCTGCCGCCGGAAATTCTTCGGCCTGACAGAGTTTGCTGCACACATTTTGAAGATTTTGGATTGGGCGAGAAGGCGCTGTACGTTGGTGTATTCGGCGTAAACCGGATCGCATATATCCCCCTGACAGCCATTCAGCGGGTGTATAAGCGGCTGGGCGTAACGAAGGGTTTCTTTGAGGGTGGCAAGATCTATGGCACCCTGTGCTATCTGGTCGTCTGCTACGATGGAAATAAACAGAAGGCCTACCGTTTTACCCATGAGGAAAACGTAGATGCCATACTGAATGCGTTCCGGGAGAGGACCAGCATCCCGGTTGGGAAAGTTTAATCAACCATAGCCAAGGGGCACGCAGTAATATGCTGCGTGCCCCTTTTATGTGGAATTGAGGGTAAAGTTCCTCCGGTCAGGAGGGAATTTATATGGCGTAAAACAGGACTGCGAAAAACTGCAGCAAGGCGCCAAGAACTACGAAAATGTGAAAGATGGAATGCATCCATTTCCGCTTCTTGCCCAGACCATAAAGGATGGAGCCGATGGTATAGGCGATGCCGCCGAAGAGAAGCAGCAGAAAGCCGGGGAGGGTCAGCGCTTCCAGGGTTTGGCCAGCGAAGGGGATGACAGCCCAGCCCATGCCGATGTAGCAGAGCATGGAAAAGACGCTGTATTTTTTCAGGTCGATTGCGGTGAGGGTAGTGGCGAAGGCTGCCATGACCCACTCAAAGAGGAACAGACCCCAGCCTAACCAGGGATAAAGGGGTCGGATGGCGGAGAGAACAATGACCGTATAAGTGCCTGCGATGAGGAAATAGATGGTGCAGTGGTCGATGACCTGCATCACCTTTTTTCCCAGGTTGGGCTTCAGACCGTGGTACACGCTGGAGATGGTAAACATGGTGACCATGCTGGCTCCGTAAATAGCGGAGGTGATGATGCCACAGACGTTGTCATGGAGAGCAGCGCGGATGACACACAGCATCAGGGCGAGCAGGCCCAGGGCACCTCCTACGATGTGGGTGACCATGTTCATGATCTCTTCACCACGGGTGTAGTCGGGTAGCTGGCGGTCGGATAGCTTGGTTCGTTTCATGGGAAAGTCCTTTCTTTGCTGGAATGGAGGTATCATACCACAAATAGAACAAAATGGAAACCCTTTACAGGGGGTTCTCCTCTCCTTTCCGTAGAAAATGAAATTCTCCCACCAGGAGAGCCGGAAACGGGGTTGACAAATGTGCTTCTATGGAATACAATTTAAAGCACGGCTGAGGTCGCGGAAACGATCAGTAGCTCTTCGGTCTGGCAATTGCCGGAGAAGGAAAGGCGTTTCCGCCGAAGGTTCTGTCCCTGGCCAAGGGGGCATTTCCTGGGGTCGCGCAGAATATGCGCGGAACTGTCATCGCAAGATGGAGTGCTGCCGGGACAAACGGACTGGTTTGCCCTGTGCGCTGCACAGGGTTTTCTATATTTTATTCTACTATTGAGAGGATCTTACCTATGAAGAAGACACCATTTCTGACGTTGGGGAAGGCCAAGGAGATCACCGCGCAGATTCCTACCCCCTTCCACCTGTATGATGAGGCAGGCATCCGGGCCAACGCCCGGGCGCTGAAGCAGGCTTTTGCCTGGAACAAGGGTTTCCGGGAGTATTTTGCTGTGAAGGCTACCCCCAACCCTTATATTATCAAGCTGCTTCATGAGGAAGGCTGCGGCTGCGATTGCGCCACCTATACCGAGCTGGTGCTGGCTGAGGCGGTAGGTGTTACCGGCCACGATGTGATGTTCTCTTCCAACGTTACCCCGGAAAAGGATATGCGTAAGGCCCGGGAGATGGGTGTCTATATCAACCTGGACGATGCCACTTATGTGGACTTCCTGGCAAGCCTGGGCCCGGTTCCTGAGACGGTCTGCCTGCGCTATAATCCTGGTGGATCTTTTAGCCTTGGCAACACCATTATGGATATGCCCCGGGATGCCAAGTACGGCATGACCGAGGACCAGATGGCCGGTGCCATCAACCGGCTTATGAAGCTGGGCACCAAGCACTTCGGCATCCACGCCTTCCTGGCCTCCAATACCACCACCAACGAGTATTATCCCGAACTGGCGGCTCAGCTCTTCCGGTTGGCTGTCCGGCTGCACAATGCCACCGGCGCTCATATCGCTTTTGTGAACCTGTCCGGCGGTATCGGCGTGGATTACCGTCCTGAGCAGCCCAAGTGCGACATTGGCGTCATCGGCGAGGGTGTTCGCCAGCGTTATGAGCAGATCCTGACTCCCCAGGGCATGGATGACGTGGCCATCTTTACCGAGCTGGGCCGGTTCATGCTGGCTCCCTATGGCCACCTGATTTCCACGGTCCTGCACCAGAAGCATATTTACCGGGAGTATGTGGGCCTGGACGCCTGTGCTGCCGACCTGATGCGTCCTGCTATGTACGGCGCTTACCACCACATTACCGTCCTGGGCAAGGAGGACGCGATCCTGGACCATGTTTACGATGTCACCGGCGGCCTGTGCGAGAACAATGATAAGTTTGCCATCGAGCGGAGCCTGCCTGAGATCGACATTGGTGACATCGTGGCGATCCATGATACCGGCGCCCACGGTCATTCTATGGGCTACAATTATAATGGCAAGCTGCGGTCTGCCGAGGTCCTGCTGAAGGAGGACGGCAGCTTCCAGCTGATTCGGCGTGCAGAGACACCTAAGGACTATTTCGCTACCTTTGACTGCACTGAGTTTACCTTTAATTGCTGATTTTTGTGCATAGTACACAAAAATAGAAGGAATAATTTGGGGCCATAGTGGCAGAATAACAATAAAATTTCATACTTTTCGGAACGATTTATGATATACTATCATTGACGGCAAGGGGAGGTCCCTTAGCCCGCCCGAAAAGGAGAACCTGATGAATAATATATTGTTTTTTCTGACACCAAAGGCAATGTGCGCTTTTTTGTATGATGACTACACCATCCGCCAGGCACTGGAGAAAATGGAGGCGGCCCATTACGCGGCCCTGCCCATTCTGAACCGGCGGGGCGAATACCGGGGCACCCTGACAGAGGGAGACCTGCTGTGGGCCATGAAGAATATGTGCTACATGGATATGCGCCAGGCAGAAGCCCGGCGGATCATGGAGATTTCCCGGCGGAAGGACAACGTTCCGGTCCGGGTCACCACCTCCATGCAGGATCTGGTGGAACGGGCCTCTAGCCAGAATTTCGTTCCCGTGGTGGATGACAAGGATGCCTTTATCGGCATTATCACCCGAAGAGCCATTATAAACTATTGTAAGGAAACTCTATTTCCCGAGGACTAAATTTACATAGAAAATGGGCGTGTTGCATATGCAACACGCCCTAAAATTATTTGGTATAGGCCAGGGATTCGTTCAAGTACTGCTCCCAAAGGAAAGTATCTGGGGATTTGCGCAGGCCGAAGGCTTCCCGGATACCCTGGCATAGGAGCTTCAGTTTTGCTTGCATGGTCTTGGACTGGAAGCAGGCGGCGTTGCCCTCGGTCATGGCGAATTCCATGATCCGGGCCCGGTCTTCCTTGGGGAAGCTCATGGAGTACATATCGATGAAGTAACGAGAACTCTCACGGAGGTATTCGCTGCTGTTACGGGTTCGGTTGGCGGCATAGTCATAGTCATAGGAGAAGCCGCTTGGATTTAACTCGTCCCACCGGTCATAGGCACTGCTTTCTCCCAGGACCACGGTGTCGATGAGATGGCACAGTTCGTGGTAGAGGGTATACTCGGTTTCCGCTCCGGCGGCCAGGGCGATGTAGGCATGGTGTCCCTCCCAGAACTGGACACCATTGGCGGCATCCAGGCTGCCGGATTCGGCGGTTCCGGAGATGCTGCGGACAATGCACAGGGTCAGACCGTCAAAGCGCTGACTCAGGGTCTGAAGGAAGCCTTCAGGATAATTGCCCAGCCGGGCATCCAGTTGCTCCAGTTCCTTTCGAATCACAGGGGCCAGATACTCTGTCTCCAGGTTGTAATCCCAGGGCTGGATATCCACTGCATCCTTGTACACCAGAACGTTGACATCATAACGCTGGCTGATCTCCTGGGCGTAAAGGCTGCAGGCGGCAAGCCCGTCGTAGTCGGGAGACGCAAGGGTGTAGTGGGGAGCGGTGCAAAGAGCGGTGTCTCCGCTGGGCTGCGCTGCGGTATCCCACAGGTAGAGGGTGTTGCAGCTGTAGCTTTCGTCGTAATTCAGAAAGAACACTTTGCCTTCTCCGGCAGCTTCAAAAGCCCATGGCATAAAGTCGGATGCCAGCGTCAGGGAAGCGCTGCGGATGCCTTTTTCCAGATCGTAATGATCCAGGACAACGGTGGATTCCTCTGTCTGGCGGACCACCAGCGCCCCGTGGCCCTTAGGAAGGAAGTGTTCTTCACCAGGTTCCATGGGGGTCAGTGCAGATGTGGATTCGCCTGCGGTGCCGAAAATCAGGGAACGGACGGAGCCGTTGGGGAAAGCGGCGTAGTAATGGCTACCCCAAGTGGAAAGAGACAGACCATTAGGGGCAGTTTCCAGAAGCTGTCCGGTTTCCGCGGAGAGAAACAGGGTGTGCCGGGTGCCGTCGGTGTCAGAAATGGTGCATTCTACCACGGTATCCTCCAGCCAAGCCCCGGTAATCTCCTGGGCAGGATAGGCCATCTCCTTGAGGCGGCGGCTGATGCCGGATTCCAGATCAAGGGCCCGGAGGGCATCGGATGTACAGTAATAGAGGGTGCTGCGGTCTTCACTGAGCAGGGGGAAGCCCTGGAGATCCTTGGGCGCGGCGATTCGGACGACTTCACGGAGGGCGGCATCCAGCACCACGGTTTCTTTGATTTGCGGATCAGAGAAGGAGATGCCGCTGTCCCAGCGGCGGAAGTGGTGGGCCTCAGGGTCCAGAGAAAAGGTAAGCGCCAGCCGGGCGGTGGGGCGGAGGGTCTCTCCCGTCAGCACCGTCAGGGTGGTCTCCGATTCCCCATAGTTAATCAGCAGAAGCTCGTTCCCCAGGGACAGCAGGGAAGCCTCCCCTGTGATTCCCAGAGGATAGCAGCGGACCGTACCGCCGGTCTGAGCTTCCAGGGAACTGTCCGGGTCATAGAAGCCGTTGGGTTCTGCAGGCTGGTTTTGTACATCTGGGGGGAGGGATTCTGCCGCAGGCTCTGCCTGGGGGGTGCATCCCAACAGCAGCAGGGAAAGCAGCAGAAGCAAAAGGCTCTTTTTCATTATTGTCTCCTTGCCAGGGTATAGTCATCGCCCTGCCGGTAGTAGGGGCAATGCTGGGACCGGGAGGTCATGATGCGGTACACCTCATCCTCATCCAGATCCATCATGCAGTAGTATTCATCATACTCCTCATCATAATCATAATACCAGCAAGTGTCACATTCTGTCGATTGCATGATCATTCCTCCAAAATTCGGAAAGAAAAAGTTTTATTTTCGTAAACAAGGCAGCTATGGCTGCCGTCTTTGGGGATGGACACGCTGCCGGGATTCAGGCAGCGGATTCCATTTCGTATCTCGTCCAGCTTCACATGGGTGTGGCCGGAGAGGAGGATGCTGCCTTCCGGCAGGGGCGGCAGGTTATCGGGGCTGTTGTGATGCCCGTGGGTCAGGTAGAAGGTGGTTCCTTCCACCAGAAGCTGGGCGTAATCTGCCATGCAGGGGAAGGGGAGGACCATCTGGTCCACCTCGGCCTCACAGTTGCCCCGGACGGCGATGATGCGGTCTTTGTACTGGGACAGCATGGGAATCACCTGCTTGGGGGCATAGTTCCGGGGGAGATCGTTCCGGGGGCCGTGGTACAGCAGGTCCCCCAGCAGGATCAGCTTGTCCGGCTGCTCCTGCTCCACAAGGTCACAAAGACGGCGGCACCAGAAGGCGCTGCCGTGAATGTCGGATGCAATGATAAGCTTCATAGGTTCTCCTTACAGGGACTCAAGATAGGCCTTTACATCGAAGGGCCGGATCTTTTCGTCTTTTCTCAGGTACAGGGGATGGTGGGGGTGCCCCTTTTTGGTGATAGCACCGGCGCAGTACCATTGGGCGCCGTATTCCTCGCCAGCAAGGAGCATATCCCGGACGCAGTCGGGAAGATATTTCCGCTTTTCGATGATGGCACCCCAGGCAGCCCAGACGGCAGGCTTTTCCGAAATGGAAAGCACATAGCGGAAGGCTTCCAGATTCTCCCGGTGGAGCAGGGGATTGCAGATCTTTTCCATGGTATCCGGGTTGGTGGCCCGCTGGGCGTAGACATTGAACATGATAAAGCTGTCAAAACCATTGCCCAGGGCGATCCGCTCCACGGATTTTAGGGTGTTGTCCAGAGCATCAGGCCTGGCGGTGGACGGATTGATGCCGATGCAGATCAGGGGATTTTTGCCCCGGGTTCCGAGGATGTAACGGTATTCGGAGTAGAAGTTGGGGGCGTAGAGCCATTTGCTAATGTCGTATTCTTCGGAGGGGGTGTTGGCGGCCGCCAGAGCCTGCTGAAAGGTCACCAGTTCCAGCTCAGCGGTGGTTCCATTAGGAATGTGCATCAGGCTTCTTCCTCCTCGTGGGGGAACCACCAGCTCTTGGAGGGGTCGTGGAAGTCGCAGCTCTGGGGATCACGGCCGGTCTGGAGGCACCAGCCGGCAAAGGCGGTATCCAGGAAGGGATAGACGCCATCCATGTTGGACTGGACACTGACGGCGCTGCCGTCGACCATGTGCAGCTCAATGACGATATTGCCGCCCTGGATCAGGTACAGCTTCTGTTCCCGGATGTCTTTATAGCGGTAAGTACGGCTTTTTTTACCGGGACAGGACAAGAGAAAGCTTTCTCCGTCATAGAAAACGCCGAAGCCCAGGTAATAGACCGCCAGACCGATGCCCATGAGCAGGACGATGATGCCACCCACCAGCAGCACCATGCCGTCGGTGATGCCGGCGCAGACAGCCAGAATGCCCAGAACAGTGAGGATCACGCCGAATACGCCGTAACGCTTATTGGCGCGGACAGCCATGCCGGACAGGTGCTGGGCTTTGCTGCGAAACAGCTTGGCAAAGCCTTTATCCACCAGATAGCACACGCCGAAGATCAGCGCGGCAACAATTAAGATCGCAATAAACTCCATTTGGTTCTCCTTTTACGCCCAGATAACGGTATCCACGGGGATGTCGTATTCCTCCGTTTCCAGATAGGGCAGCATCTGGAAATCATAGCACAAAGCCAGGGTGGGGTGGTCGGGTTCCTTTGCCAGGAATTTATCGTAAAAGCCGCCGCCGTAGCCGATGCGGTGGCCCTGGGGATCAAAGGCCATGCCGGGCATCAGCACCAGGGCGGTCTCGTCATCGCCCTCGGGACCGTCGGCAATGGGTTCAGGGATCCCCGCATAACCCTTTTCCACCTGGGAAAGATCGGTCATGTAAATGAACTTCATTTCATCACCGTAGCATTTGGGAACAGCCACCCGTTTGCCTTCTCGCAGAGCCTGCTCCAGCATGGCCACGGTACGGACCTCCTGGTTATAGGGCAGGTAGCCATAAATAGTTTTTGCCTGCTGATAGGCTTCGGAAGCGGTAAACAGTTCACAGAGTCTTGCACTTTTGGCTTCAATCTCCTGGGGGGTCATTGCCCGCTTTTTTTCACGGATGGCCCGGCGCAGTTCTTTTTTATCCATTGTTATTCTCCTTGGTGGACCCCTTGGTGGGGCGGAACAGGCGGAACCACAGCCAGATGGCGATCTGGCCGGGGATGCCAAGCAGGAAGATCTTCCAGAAATTGTAGTGGAAGACCACCAGTATGGTCATGTAAATGGTTAGCAGGGAACCCCAGGCGATGACGGTGATGAGCCCCTGATTCCAGCGGAAATCACGCCAGGCGGAGCGAAGGCTCAGCAGCACGATGGCATTGGCGGGAATGGCGAAAAAGAAGATCAGCCAGCTGTAGGGATCCAGCATTTCAAAGGAGGACATGATGACGAACACAAACAGTGCCACGAACCAGACCAGGGTGGTGGTCAGGGCGAGGATCACATTTTTGTTAGCCTTGCGCTTCAGGGCCTTTTCCGAAACCTGGGTCATGGCTTTTTCCAGAGTTCCGGGATTGCCGGGCAGGGCATTTGGGTCTGCCAGCAGGTCGTTCACGGTGACCTCAAACAGCTCCGCAAGCTGCATCAGCGTGATCACGTCGGGGATGGATTCTCCCCGCTCCCATTTGGATACGGCCTTGTCGGAATAATTCAGCTTTTCCGCCAACCCTGCCTGGGTCATGCCGGCCTGTTTGCGGTAGGCGGCGATGTTGGCACCAATCTGATATTTCAGCTTCTCGTCGTCCATGGTATTCCTCCAGCTTATAATTACAGCTATTTTAGCACAAAAGTGGAGGGTTTGCAACACAAAAACGCCGCTCCCGAAGGAGCGGCGCAAGATGTGAAGTTATACACAGTGGCCCTTGCGGCGGATGGTATCCACCACAAAGTCTACGTATTCGGTGCAGAGGGCGTCAGATTCGGCTTCCACCATGACTCGAACAACAGGCTCGGTGCCGGATTCCCGAACCAGGATACGGCCGGAATCTCCCAGCTTGGCGGTGATCTCTGCCACGGCGGCCTGAACATCGGGATCTGCCTGGGCCACAGCCTTGTCGGTGACCCGGACGTTTTTCAGAACCTGGGGATAGATGGTCAGACCCTCGCAGAGCTGGCTCATGGTCTTCTTCTTCGCCATCATGACCTCCATCATCTTGAGGCTGGTCAGGATGCCATCGCCGGTGGAGGCGTACTTGGAGAAGATGATGTGACCACTCTGCTCACCGCCCAGGCGGCAGCCGTTCATCATCATGTATTCGTAGACATACTTATCGCCCACGGCGGTTTTGGCGTAGTCGATGCCCAGCTCATCCAGGGCCTTGTACAGGCCGAAGTTGGACATAACGGTGGTGACCACGGTATTGCCCAGGAGCTTGCCCCGCTCCTTCATGTATCTGCCGTAGATGTAAAGAATGTGGTCGCCGGTGATGACATTGCCCTTTTCATCTACGCACAGGCAGCGGTCGGCATCACCATCGTAGGCAAAGCCTACATCCAGACCGTTTTCCACTACAAAACGCTGCAGCACTTCAATATGGGTAGAGCCGGCGTTGGTGTTGATGTTGTATCCGTCGGGGTCGGCATTGATGACGTAGGTCTTGGCACCCAGAGCATCAAACACAGACTTGGCGATGTTCCAGGAGGAGCCGTTGGCGCAGTCCAGGCCGACCTTGACACCCTTGAAGGAGTACATACCCAGGGAAATCAGGTAGCCGATGTAGCGGTTACGGCCGGAGACGTAGTCCACAGTGCGGCCGATCTGCTCCCGGTGGGCCAGGGGCAGCTCTTCCCACTTGTGGCCGAAGGCTTCCAGCTCGCCGTCGATGTAGGCTTCTATCAGGGTGATGACGCTTTCCTCCATCTTCTCGCCGAAACCGTTGATCAGCTTGATGCCGTTGTCGTAGTAGGGATTGTGACTTGCGGAGATCATAATGCCGCAGTCAAAGCCATCGGTACGGACCACATAGGCCACGGAAGGGGTGGTGGTAACGTGGAGCAGGTAGGCGTCGGCACCGGAAGCTACCAGGCCGCCAACCAGGCTGTATTCAAACATATAGCTGGAACGCCGGGTATCCTTGCCGATGACGATACGGGCGGTGGCATCAGAGCCGGAGCGACGCTTGAGCTGGGTGTAGTACCAGCCCAGGAAACGGCCCACCTTGAAGGCGTGGTCAGCGGTCAGATTGCGGTTGGCTTCTCCACGGAAGCCGTCGGTTCCAAAATATTTACCCATAGGGAGACTCCTTTCAAATAGTATGTCATTGCGAGGAGCAAAGCGACGTGGCAATCTCCAACAGGGAAACGGATTGCCACACCAGTGTGCGTACGGGTTTGCAATGACAGAGTAACATCAGACTTTCCGGACAATTACGCCGCCGGTCTTCCAAATGCTGTTTTCGGGAACAACGCCCCGGACGCAGGAGGTGGGATAGATGTTGGAATTGCGGCCGATGACAGTGCCGGGATTCAGCACGCTGTTGCAGCCTACTTCCACATAGTCGCCCAGCATAGCGCCGAACTTCTTCAGACCGGTGGGGATCTGCTCGTCGCCGTTCTTCACAACCACCAGGGTCTTATCGGACTTGACATTGGAAGTCAGGGAGCCGGCACCCATATGGGATTTGTAGCCAAGGATGCTGTCGCCCACATAGTTGTAGTGAGGGACCTGGACATTGTCAAACAGGATCACGTTTTTCAGCTCCACAGAGTTGCCTACCACGCAGTTTTCGCCAACCAGAGCGGAACCCCGGATGAAAGCGCAGTGACGGACATCAGTACCGGCACCGATGATACAGGGGGCACCCAGGAAGGCGGTAGGGGCGATTTTGGCGGTCTTGTGAACCCAGATCTGGGGAGCGGTTTCGATGTAGTCTTCGCCCAGTGCGGCACCCAGGGAAAGGATCAGATCCTTGATGCCGCTGAGGGCCTGCCAGGGATACTCAAATCCAGAAAGGTAACTTCCAGCCATGGAATGGGTGATATCAAACAGGTCAGTGGTCTTGTACATTACGATATCCTCCTTTCGGCGGAACCATTGCGCCGAGATTTGCATTGTTTACTATACACGGAAAGGGGTGGTTTGTCAACCATTTCCGATTGTTGGTGTGTATAATCCGACTGTAACGGTGGTTTTTCCCCAAAATAGGGAGAAAGAAAACGGGGCCGCCCATGGCGGTCCCGCTGGAGACTTATTCAGTTTTCTGTCGGACAAGGGCCTCGATCTTTTGAAGGTCTTCGTGGGTGATATCCTCCCGGCGAAGCAGAGCCTCAAACAGACCCACGATCTCGGGTTTATGCCGGTGGCAGAAGATCGTAGTGGCAAAATACTCTTCCCGGGTCATGGTGGGTGTGAAGACCCGGCCGTAGGTTTTGCTGCGCTTGACCACGCCGGTTTCCTGGATCGCGCCCTTTTGGAGCAGCCCATTCAGCAGGATATGTACAGAGCTGTCCTTCCATGTCTTTTCTTCTGAATGAGCCAGCAGATCGGATCGGGACATGGGCGCGCCTGCTTCCCACATAACATCCATAATCTCCATTTCACTTTTGGTGAGTTCCATCTGTACACCTCCTTCGCTTGACCTTGTTCATTATAGCTCTGCTTACAGAATTTGTCAATTCCGAGATGTAGAAATCTGGAAATTCTTTTTTTGCGGTATCTACGGGGATGGGCGGACACAGAGGGGCCGGTGCAACATTTGCGTTGTTCGGGGCAGGAAAAAAATACCTTCTTGTCAGAGAAGAAAGTCCACAGCGGCGGCTGTGGACTTTGAAAACACTTTGTTCAGTTCAAAAGGGTATCCTCCAGCAGATGGCGGCTGGCTTCCATATCGGCTACCAGCACCGACATCCCGTTGATCATTTTGCCGGAGTAGGAGCCGTCGGCGGGGATCCGCTGACTGACGATGTCCGCGCCGGAAAGCATGGGAAACAGCTCTGTGGCGTAGGCGATGATTTTGACATCGTTCATATCCGTGGTGATCATGGGAAGGATATCATCCAGCAGGGACAAAACGGTGGAAAGGCTGGCATTTTTGTAGGCATCCAAAAGGGCGCTGATGACCTTTCGCTGGCGGTTGGTGCGGCTGAAGTCCCCATCCGCGTCCAGGCTGCGGATCCGGGCATAGGCCAGTGCCTGCTGCCCGGTGAGAAGCTGGGTTCCGGCACTGACGGTGCCGGGAGCATCCCGGTTGATCACATCGGCTTCGTCCTGGCGAAGTTCCATGGTCACGCCTCCCAGTAGGTCCACGATCTGGGCGAACTGGTTGAAGTCTACCTCAATATTTCCGTCGATGTGGATGCCGAAGTTTTCCTTCAGCGTCTCATTCAGCAATGACATACCGCCTGCGGCATAGGCCGCGTTGATGCGGTTGTCCTGGTATCCGGGGATCTCCACATACAGGTCCCGGAGGAAGGAGGTCATGGTCAGGGTTTTGGTATGCTTATTAAAAGTACACAGGATCATGGTATCCGAACGGGCCCGGCTTTCTCCGGGGCGGCGGTCCTGGCCAATCAGCAGGATATTCACAAGGCCGCTGCCCTTGCCGCCGATCTGGGTGGTGTGATCCTTAAATTCCACGTCGCCCGCATCCATGCTGGGGGCGCTGGCATCGCTGTCCTCTTCCTCTGCCAGGTATTCGTTCAGCTGCTCCTGGGAAAGGGTGGGGGTCTCGTCGTGCTCTACGTAGTTGATCTGTTTCAGAAGATATTGGAAATACAATGTTACGCTGAGCATGGCTGTCAGGATCACTGCAAGTACAATACACAGAAAACTCAGCGCAGCCCGCTTTAGGGAGTTGCGTCTTCTGCTCAAAATGGGTCACCTCCTGGTATCAGGTCTTTCTATAGGGTATGTTCCGGGGCGGGGAACATTCGCAGGTTCTGTATTTTACTTCTCCGGCTCCCTGTGCAGGCTGTCTGCCAGGCGGGAGATGAAGGCAGCATTGGTGGGCCGGGAAAGGGTGCCATCGGGATCCGGTACAAAATACTTCAGCCATATCTGGTCGTCCCGGTGGACAAAGGTAGTGGCAATGGCGCTGCGGATGGAGCGCTCCACATGGGACTTCTCGCTGCCGCAGATAGCGGCCACCTCGGGATACAGTTCCTTGGTAATGGAGATTCCGGGGCGTTTGGACATCAGGAAAATGGCTTCCCGCAGATAGGCGTAGCCCCGCAGCTTGGTAGGGAAACCAAGAGACAGCAGCAGATTGGAAATGGTGGTCTTCAGGTCCTGGGGGACGCTGGCACTGGGGTGCAGGCGCTGGCTCAGGTCGCCGATCCGGGCTACGGTGGCCTGGATGTCGCAGGGCTTCACCATCACATAGCCAACACCAAGCCGGTAGGCCGAATCCAGGACATAACTGTTGGAAAAACGGGTGGTAGCCAGGACCATGGGGCAGATGCCCTCAGACGAAGCAGCCTGCAGCAGGCTGATGCCATCCAGTCCGGGGATCATCAGATCCAGCACCAGTACATCGGGCTGAAAGCTGCGCAGAAGGGCCAGCGCCTCTTTGCCATTCTGGCAGCTGCATACGTGATATGTTTCCTGCAGTATTTCGGAAAGGGCCAGCCTGAAATCCTCAGTACCGTCCGCGATCAGCAATTTCTGCCTGTCCATCCTGCTTCCACCTTTCGATGTGTTTTTCTGTAACGGATATTAGGATATCACAGATGGAAACGTTTTGCAATTCATTGGACTGCATACAAAAATCGACAATTTTCGACAATTTTCAACAAATCAGGAACCCGGCGCGCCGCAACAAAACGGCACGCCGGGAAGCGGTTAGTCAAAGAAACGGCGGAAATAATCATACCACTCATCGAAATTGCCTTCGGGAAGTTCTGCCTCATTCTCAGGAGCGGAAGATGCGGAGAGGTCCCTGGGCCGTTCGTCAAAAGTGATGTCCAGGGTGACCTGGGCGCCGCTGCGGATGACAGTGATGGTGGTAGTATCGCCGGCCTTGAAGTTGCGCAGGGCACGGCTCAGAGTGGTGATGCCGCTGACCTGATGGCCACCCAGATCGATGATGATGTCCTTCGGCTGGATGCCGGCCCGATGGGCTGCACTGCCGGACTCTACACTGCGGACATATGCGCCGATGGGCAGGCCGAACATGGCGGCGGATTCCTCGTCTGTGTTCTCGACGGTGATGCCCAGGTAAGCGCCGGTGACATAGCCGTAGTCCATCAGATCGCTGATGATGCCCAGCACATCATCGATGGGAATGGCGAAACCAATGCCCTCAATGGACGCGCCGGAGCCGGTGGTGCCGGAATACTTGGCGGTGGTGATGCCCACCACCTCGCCACGCATATTGAACAGGGGACCGCCGGAGTTGCCGGGGTTGATGGCGGCATCGGTCTGGATCATGCTGATGATGGTGCCGTCGGTGGTCACATCCCGATCCTTGCCGCTGACATAGCCGATGGTCTGCGTGGAGGTCAGCTCACCCAGAGGGTTGCCGATGGCGGCTACCATGTCACCAATGACCAGGGCGTCGCTGCTGCCCAATGTGGCAGCGGGGAGACCTTGAGCATCCACCTTTAGCACAGCAAGGTCGTTGGTGGCATCCTGACCGACCACTTCTGCGGGATAAGTTGTGCCTTCGTGGGTGACCACTTCCACCTGGGTGGCACCTTCGATGACATGGCAGTTGGTGACCACATAACCGTCCTCGGTGAGGATAAAGCCAGAGCCGGAGGAGGTGCCTCCCTGACCGTAGTAGCCGGAGGTCTGGTAGGTGGCGGAAATGGCCACCACGCTCTGAACGCACCGGGCATAAAGCTGACCGGGGGTGAGAGACTGGCCATCCTGGAGGGCGGGAAGGTAGGCAGAGCCGCCGGAGGCGGCGCTGAGATCATCAATCTGCTCCTGAAGGTCCCGGATTAGCTCGCTGGTATCGTTTTGAATCTGGCGGGTGCGGTCTTCCCAGTGATTGTTGATGCAGGTGGCTGTGATCAGGCAGCTTCCTGCCATCAAAGCCAGAACCAGGGTGACCGCTGCGGCCCGCTTCCAGAAGCCGGTGTTCTTTTTCTTCGGCTTGGGCTGCTTTTTAGGAGGTTCGGGCTGGTACTGATAGGAATAGGGGCTTTCCTGCCGGGGGGGATAGGCAGTCACATAGGGGGAATCGGCGAAAGGAGATTCCTTGTGGCCTGCGGTGGTGCGGTGGTAGGTGTTATGGTTGGGCTGGGGCTCCACTGGGGGGAATGTGGGGACCTGATAGGTCTGGCGGGGGGGATCGATGGGCTCTTCCGGCACTGGATCGGGGACCGGCTCCACCGGGGGAGTGGGTTCATGCTCGAAGCTGCTGTGCAGTTCGTTATCGTCAAAGGTTTCCATGTGTATTTGCCTCCCTTGGATCATATGAAATCATCATATATGCCACATATGAAAAAAGTGTGTACATGAAAGGAACGATGTTTGAATATTGGCATATTTTCTCTCATATCATACCCAGTTCCTTAAGGTTCGTCAAGAGAAATCGCGGCAGCAGAGTGCTGCCGCGACGTTCCATTACTTCCGGCGGAAGGACTTGCAGTCGGTGCATTCTTCCACGGTGGGGTTGGTCTCGTGGGTACCCACCAGGATCCGGTCCAGAGAACAGTAGTTCTCGTTCTCGCAATGGTATGCGCACTGCTGAACGGTGCATTCAATGCACTTGTTGGCATGGCAGTTCATAGAAAGGCCTCCTTTTCATTGATTTCAGCAATAGTATGACCGAAACACACGGAATGATTCATTGAAACCGTGTATTGCTTTTTTGAGGTTTGTGTGTTATTGTAGAAAAGCAGATTGGAAAATAGTGAAAGTTTCACAAAAGACTGGCTGCGCAGAAAGATCGTCTTGCCGCTTCTGCGGCGTTTGAATACAGATTTTTGAGGAGAATGTTATGGCTAAGATCTCCCCCTCTATTTTATCCGCTGATTTTGCAAACCTGGAACGGGATATCCGGGAAATGGAACGTCTGGGTGCAGACTGGGTCCACGTAGATGTGATGGATGGACACTTTGTTGACAACCTTACCATTGGCATGCCTGTGGTGAAGTCTATCCGCAAAGTGACGGACCTGCCCTTTGATGTACACCTGATGATCCAACGCCCCATCCGCTATGTGGAGGACTTCTGCAAGGCAGGGGCTGATTATCTTACGCTGCATCTGGAATCCGACACTCCGGAGAATACCATGGCAGCCCTGGAACGGATTGCTGAACTGGGTGTGAAGCCCGGCCTTGCCCTGAAGCCCGGCACCCCTGCTGAGGCGGTGCTGCCTTATCTTGATAAGGTGGACATGATCCTGGTGATGACGGTGGAGCCCGGCTTTGGCGGACAGGGTTTCCTGCCGGATATGATGCCCAAGCTCAAAACCATCCGAACCTGGCTGGAAGAGCGCAATCTGCCCTGTCTGCTGCAGGTAGACGGCGGCGTGGACCGTGGTACCGCGGCAGTCTGTAAGGAAAACGGCGCGGATGTGCTGGTTTCCGGTTCCGCTTACTTCCGGGATGGGGATAAACCCGGCTATATCCGCCTGATCCAGGAATAAAGATTTTTGCAGGGAAGCGCAGAGCGTTATTGTGATTAAGTTCGTTGTCATTTCCACAGCCAGTCCGCAGACTGGTTGTGGAAATCTCCCATTCCTTAGGGGATTCCCATGCCAGTGTGCGCACTGGCTCGGAATGACATTTTCTCTTGGCTTGTTGACGATGCGCCGTGTGCTTCCCTGAATTTTACGTCTACGGTATTTTTGTATCGAATTTCCGCCTGCAGGAATTGACAATTGACACCACCTACGGTATAATATATGCGGAAAATCCCGGGTTGTGGAAAATAATGCGGGGTTTCCGGTAAGTAAATCCAAAGGCGGCATGACCGCCTTTTGAAAGAAAGGAAAATTGCCATGATTTATAGTGCAGAAGTACAGCATATGTGCTCCGTGGCCAAGGGTGCCTACCACGGCCCCGCTCCCATCCCCGAAGAGGGCAAGTGGGTTCAGGTCAAGGAAATTAAGGACGTCAGCGGTTTCACCCACGGTATCGGCTGGTGTGCTCCCCAGCAGGGCTGCTGCAAGCTGACCCTGAACGTCAAGGAAGGCATCATCGAAGAGGCTCTGGTAGAGACTCTGGGCTGCTCCGGCATGACCCACTCCGCTGCTATGGCTTCCGAGATCCTGATCGGCAAGACCCTCCTGGAGGCTCTGAACACCGACCTGGTCTGTGACGCCATCAACACCGCCATGCGCGAACTGTTCCTGCAGATCGTTTACGGCCGCAGCCAGTCTGCCTTCTCCGAGGATGGCCTGGCAGTCGGCGCTTCCCTGGAGGACCTGGGCAAGGGCCTGCGCAGCCAGGTCGGCACCATGTTCGCTACCAAGGTCAAGGGTCCCCGCTACCTGGAGATGGCTGAGGGCTACGTTACCCGCATCGCTCT
>JAXJVC010000035.1:0-12337 GCA_036308745.1 Oscillospiraceae bacterium
CTGTCACCTACAATACCATCCAGGATCCCCAGGTTCTCCGCAATGCGGGCATGGCATTCGGTGAATTCCAGACCCAGCTGGCGGACTTTGACATCACCCAGCTGGTGGAGACCATTCCCGGTTTCCACAATACCCGCCAGCGCTACGAAAAGCTGATCGCTGCCGTGGCAGAGGATAAGGCTGGACGGGTGGCCCAGGTCCGAGAGGAGATCGATTACCTGCTCTCCGTTCAGGATCTTGCCTGCAAGCTTACGGATTTGCAGCAAGCGGGAGAACTGCCCCTTCGGGTGACCCATAACGATACCAAGATCAACAATGTCCTGTTCCGGGAGACGGACAACACCGCCCTGGTGGTCATCGACCTGGATACGGTCATGCCCGGTCTTGTGGGCCATGACTTCGGCGACGCCATCCGCTTTGCCGCCAACTTCGTGGAAGAGGATTGCTCCGAATATGAGAAGGCCGGTGTGGATCTGGATGTGTTCCAGGCCTTTGCTGAGGGCTTCCTGTCAAAGACCGCAAATACCCTGACTGCCAAAGAGGTGGATACCCTGGCGCTAAGCTGCTTTGCCCTGACCGCGGAGCTGGCTACCCGGTTCCTGGCGGACTACATCGAAGGAGATCCCTACTTTAAGACCAATTATCCCGAACATAACCTGGTGCGCACCCGCTGCCAGGTGGCGCTGGCAAGAGATATGCAGAAAAAGCTGGACGAGATGGAGAAGATCGTCCACGACTGCGTTGCCGCCGCGAAAGAATAACCTGAAGCACCCGCCTATGCGGGTGCTTCTTTTGTGTAGAGAGTATGGCTCCGACCCAAAACTTTCCCTTGCCGTATTGACCCTTGTGTGTTATAATAAAATGAACTATGCAGATATAAGGGAATTTCTGATCTTTTTTCCAGAAATCTGTAAAGGACAGTTTTGTTTCAGGATGTGAATGCTATGGTTTCGTTCAAGCGAAACAATTTGAATATGGCTGTGATCTCCAAGGTCCTGCTGATCGCTATGATGGACATCGTGTCCACTGCGGCTTGCTGCTTCTTTGGCCTGTGGCTGCGGTATGACTTCAAGTTCCAGGACATCAACCCCATGTTCCTGGAGGGGTATATTTCCCACATTATCCCCTGGTGTGCCATCACGGTGGCAGTGCTGATCTGCTTCAACCTGTACAACAGCATCTGGGTGTTTGTCAGTACCTCGGAGGTGTTCCGAATTGCCGGCGCCTATGCTGTGCTGGCTGTTTTGGGTGTTGTCTTCGGCTTCTACGGCGTGGCAATGCCCCGGTCCAGCTGCATCGTGGGCTTTGTATTCGGTTTTGTCTGCACTGTTGGTATCCGTTTCTCCTATCGGCTCATGCGGACAGCCCAGCAGAAATTCACCCACATGATGAAGGCCTCAGGTCTGCAAAATGTGATGATCATCGGCGCCGGCGACGCAGGCAGAGCCCTGGCCAATGAGTTTATCAACAGCAATTATGTCCGGGACAATATCGCCTGTGTAATCGATGACAATCCTACCAAGCTCCATAAGCGGCTGTGCGGCGTACCCATCGTGGGCAACCGTCACGATATCCCGGATATGGTGAAGCAGTATAAGATCAGCAAGATCATCTTTGCCATTCCCAGTGCATCTGCCCTGACCCGAAAGGAGATTCTGGATATCTGCACTACTACCGGCTGTGAAGTACAGATGCTTCCCGGCATTTACCAGATGGTCAACGGCGAAGTAAGCGTAAGCAAGCTGCGCAACGTGGACCCCCAGGACCTGCTGGGCCGGGAGCCTATCAAGGTCAATCTGGAGGAGATCATCGGCTATATTTCCGGCAAGGTGGTGCTGGTCACCGGCGGCGGCGGAAGCATCGGCAGTGAGCTGTGCCGCCAGATCGCCCGGGCAAATCCCCGGAAGCTGATCATTTTTGAGATCTATGAAAATAACGCCTACGACATCCAGATGGAGCTTCGCAGAAGCTATCCTGACCTGAATCTGGAGGTTTTGATCGGTTCTGTCCGCAATACCGCCCGGGTGGAGTACCTGATGAGCCACTATCATCCGGACCTGGTGTTCCATGCGGCAGCCCACAAGCATGTTCCCCTGATGGAGGACAGCCCCAATGAAGCCATCAAGAACAACGTGATGGGTACTTACAAGCTTTCCAAGGCTGCGGCAAAGCACGGCGTCAAGCGCTTTGTGCTGATCTCCACGGACAAGGCGGTGAATCCCACCAACATTATGGGCGCCTCCAAGCGGCTGTGCGAGATGGTGGTGCAGATGATGAACCGGGAATCCGATACCGAGTTTGTGGCAGTCCGTTTCGGCAATGTGCTGGGCAGCAACGGCAGTGTCATCCCGCTGTTCAAGAAGCAGATTGAAGCTGGCGGCCCGGTCACCGTGACCCATCCCGACATTATCCGTTACTTTATGACTATCCCAGAGGCAGTCAGCCTGGTGCTTCAGGCAGGCGCCTATGCCAGCGGCGGCGAGATTTTTGTGCTGGACATGGGAGAACCTGTGAAGATCGATACCATGGCCCGGAATATGATCCGCCTTAGCGGCTTTGAGCCGGATGTGGATATCAAGATCGAGTATACCGGCCTGCGACCCGGCGAGAAGCTCTATGAGGAGCTGCTGATGAAGGAAGAGGGACTGCAGGATACCGGCAATAAGCGGATCCACATCGGCAAGCCCATTGAGATGGACGATGTTAAGTTTAAGGCCCAGCTTGCCCGTCTGGACAAGGCCAGTCGGGAAGAGGTGTCCGATATGAAGGACATTGTGGCGGAGATTGTACCTACCTATAAGCGCAAGGTCGAAGTATAACTGTTTGCGAGGAAAGCTTTATGTATGAGAAGTTCCTGAAGCGCCTGATCGATATTTTGTTGTCCGGCGTGGGGCTGATCCTTCTGGCACCGGTGTATCTGCTGATCGCCATTGCCATCGTGATCGATGATCCCGGTCCGGTACTGTTTCGCCAGAAGCGGATCGGCGTTCATAAGACCCACTTCGAGATCCTGAAATTCCGTACTATGCGAATGGACGCTCCCAAGGATATGCCCACCCACCTGCTCCAGGACCCGGAGCAGCACATCACCCGGGTGGGAAAGATCCTGCGAAAGACTTCCCTGGATGAACTGCCCCAGATCGCCCAGATCTTTACCGGCAAAATGTCCATCATCGGCCCCCGGCCTGCTCTGTGGAATCAGTTTGACCTGATCGAAGAGCGGGATAAGTACGGTGCCAATGATGTGCGCCCCGGTCTCACCGGCTGGGCACAGATCAACGGCCGGGACGAACTGCCGATTGCGGTAAAGGCCCGGTTCGACGGGGAATATGTGGAGCGGATGAGCTTCCTGTTTGACTGTAAGTGTTTCTTTGGAACCATTTTGTCTGTGCTTCGCCACGACGGTGTGGTGGAGGGCGGCACCGGCAGCCTGGATAAGAAAAACATGGAGGAAACCAAATGAAGGTGCTGGTAGTATGTCAGTACTATAAGCCGGAACCCTTTCGGATTTCCGATATTTGCGAGGGCCTGGTGGAAATGGGCCACTCCGTCACTGTGGTAACAGGTACGCCCAATTACCCTGAGGGCGTGATCTACTCCGGCTATGAGAAGGGAACAAAGGCCGATGAGATCATTAACGGCGTTACTGTCCACCGGTGTCCTCTGATCCCCCGTAAGTCCGGTGCGCTGTACCGTTTTTTGAATTACTACAGCTTTGTTTTCTCCTCTGAGAAGTACCTGCGGAGCCTGAAAGAAGACTTCGATGTGGTTTTTGTGAACCAGCTTTCTCCTGTGATGATGGCAGAAGCAGGATTGTCCTGGGCCAAACGAAAGGGGAAACGGTGTGTGCTGTACTGCCTTGACCTGTGGCCGGAAAGTCTGCTGGCTGGCGGAGTCCGGAAGGATTCCCTGATCTATAAGGTCTTCTACCGGGTCTCCCGGCGGATCTACCAACGCGCAGACCACATTCTGGTGACCTCCCGGGGCTTTGTTCCCTACTTTGAGGAGACCCTGGGGCTGACAGGGAAAAAGTTGGGATATCTTCCCCAATATGCCGAGGATATGTTTGGAACCCTCCCGGCAGTTACAGAAACCAAGAACACGGTGGATTTCCTTTTCGCCGGCAATGTGGGCAGCCTTCAGTCGGTGGAAACCATTGTGGAAGCCGCCCGGCTGCTGCAGGACGACCCTCAAATCCGCATCCACATCGTTGGCGGCGGCATCTCCCTGGAAACTTGTAAACAACAGGCGGAAGGCCTGAATAATATCCTGTTCCACGGCCGCCGGGACCTCAGCGAGATGCCTTCTTTCTACGCCATGGCGGATGTCCTTCTGATCACCATGGGTAAGGATCCGGTGCTGTCGGCAACCCTGCCGGGCAAGGTCCAGTCCTATATGGCTGCGGGCAAGGCTGTGGCCGGTGCCATCGACGGTGAGACAGCCCGGCTCATCAATGAGGAAGCCCTCTGCGGTGCCTGCTGCGGAGCAGAGAATGCTCCGGCTCTGGCAGAGATCATCCGGCAGATGGCGGGGGATCCGGGAAAACGGCAGGAATACGGCGACAATGCCCGCCGCTACTACCGGGAACATTTCCAGAAGACCAGGTTCCTCGCAGAACTGGAACGGGTCCTGGAGGAAAACTGCGTATAATGGATAGGAAAGCTTTCCCTTTTTGCGGAAGCTGGAAATAGGAGCGATGAAAATGAGCATTTTTGCCAACAAAACCCTTATGATCACCGGCGGCACCGGTTCCTTCGGCAATGCCGTGCTGAACCGGTTCCTGGATACGGATATCAAGGAGATCCGGGTATTCTCCCGGGACGAGAAGAAGCAGGATGATATGCGCCATGAATTTCAGGCCAAGCTGCCCATGGCGGCCAATAAGATCAAGTTCTTCATCGGCGATGTCCGGGACCTGGCTTCCGTGAAGAATGCCATGCACGGCGTGGACTATATTTTCCATGCGGCTGCCCTGAAGCAGGTGCCTTCCTGCGAGTTCTTTCCCATGGAGGCAGTAAAGACCAACGTCATCGGCACCGACAATGTGCTGACCGCCGCCATTGATGCCGGCGTTAAGACCGTTATCTGCCTGTCCACCGACAAGGCGGCTTATCCTGTCAACGCCATGGGTACCTCCAAGGCCATGATGGAGAAGGTTATCGTGGCCAAGTCCCGCACCGTGGACCCGGAGGATACCAAGATCTGCTGCACCCGCTACGGCAATGTTATGTGCAGCCGGGGCAGTGTTATCCCCCTGTGGATCGACCAGATCAAGGCGGGCAATCCCATCACCATCACTGAGCCCAGCATGACCCGGTTCATTATGTCTCTGGAGGAGGCGGTGGACCTGGTTCTGTTTGCCTTTGAGCAGGGCGTCAGCGGCGACATTCTGGTCCAGAAGGCACCTGCCTGCACCATCGAAACCCTGGCAAAGGCTGTCACCGGCCTGTTTGCTCCCGGTCATGAGATTAAGGTCATCGGCATCCGCCACGGCGAGAAGATGTATGAGACCCTGCTTACCAACGAGGAGTGCGCCAATGCCATCGACCTGGGGAATTTCTACCGGGTGCCCTGCGACAAGCGGGATCTGAACTATGACAAGTACTTCAAGGAAGGCGATACGGAGCGTAATGTGCTCACCGAATTCAACAGCAACAATACGGAGCTGCTGAATGTAGCCCAGGTCCAGGAAAAGCTGCTGTCCCTGCAGTATGTCCGGGACGAGCTGGCTGCCTGGAAGAAGAAAAACGAAAACTAAACGAGGATGCGCCATGAACAAAAAAGAACTGGTGGTCAAATATCGATCTTTGGTCAGCCTGGCCTGCGCTGCCCATAATTTTTCCAATGTGCTGCGCACGAAGAAAAAAGGGGAGGGGAACAAGGTCACTGCGCCCTGCGCCCTGCTGAAGAAGGTCCATATCGATATCAAGGGTAAGAACAATACCGTGACCATTGGGGATTTTTCTCAGCTCAATGGCGCATCTATTGTTATCCACGGAAATAATAACCATATTACCATCGGCTCCTGGTGTACCCTGGTGGGAACGGAGCTGTGCATTGAGGATTCCGGAAATGCCATCACCATCGGAGAGCATACCCGCATTTTGGGTAAGACCCATCTGGCGGCAATTGAGGGTACACAGATCCGCATAGGCGGTGACTGTCTGTTTTCCAGCGATGTCCATATCCGCACGGGGGATTCCCATTCCGTGCTGGACCTGAATGGAATGCGGATCAATCCCTCTGAGAACATCGTCATCGGTGACCATGTTTGGGTGGGTACCAAGGTCACCTGCCTGAAGGGCGCTGCGGTTCCCAGCCGCAGCATCATCGGCGCCTGTGCTTTGGTAACCGGGAAATTTACAGAAGAAAACTGCGCCCTGGCGGGGGTCCCTGCCAAGGTGGTTAAGCGGGGAGTGGATTGGGACATCCGCCGTCTCCCCATAGAAGACAAGAAAGGTCAGGTGGAGTGATGAAAATTTTGATCACAGGTGCAGCCGGATTCGTAGGCAAAAACCTGACTGCGGCCCTGCGGTGCATCCAGGACGGCAGAGACAAGACTCATCCGGGCCTTGCTATTGAGGAACTGTACCTCTACGATATCGAATCCTCTCCGGAACTTCTGGAGGAAGGCTGCCGGGAGGCGGACTTCGTATTCAACCTGGCGGGGGTGAACCGACCCCAGAACCAGGAAGAATTTATGCAGGGGAATTTTGGTTTTGCCTCCACCCTGCTGGAAACCTTGAAAAAATACAACAATACCTGCCCCGTGATGCTGTCCTCATCCATCCAGGCTACCCTGGTGGGACGCTATGCGGGGGGCGAGTACGGCAAGAGCAAAAAGGCTGGGGAGGAGCTGTTCTTCCAATATGCCCGGGACACCGGAGCAAAGGTGTTGGTGTACCGCTTTCCCAACCTGTTTGGCAAGTGGTGCCGCCCCAATTACAATTCTGCGGTGGCTACCTTCTGCCATAATTATGCCCATGACCTGCCCATCACCGTAAACGACCCCAGTGTGGAGCTGGAACTGCTCTACATTGACGATTTGGTGGACGAGATGGTGGCGGCCCTGGAAGGGAAGGAACACCATTGCGAGTTTGACGGTGTGGACACCGTCCTTTGGGAGGATGGTCGTTACTGCGCCGCCCCTGTGACCCATAAGGTCACTCTGGGCCAGATCGTTGCCCTGCTGGACAGCTTCAAGGCCCAGCCCCAGACGCTGTCCATGCCGGAAATTCCCCATAATAGTTTTGCCAAGAAGCTGTATTCCACCTATCTTTCCTATCTCCCCCGGGAAAAGGCTGCTTTCCCTCTGAAAATGAACGTGGATGCCCGGGGCAGCTTCACGGAACTGCTGCGCACAGAAAGCTGCGGCCAGTTCAGCGTGAATATCTCTAAGCCCGGCATTACCAAGGGCCAGCACTGGCACCATACCAAGTGGGAGTTTTTCATCGTGGTATCGGGTCACGGCCTGATCCAGCAGCGGAAGGTAGGTTCCGATGAGGTGCTGAATTTTGAAGTTTCCGGCGAGAAGATCGAAGCGGTGCATATGCTGCCCGGCTTCACCCACAACATCATCAACCTCTCCGATACGGAGGACCTGGTGACGGTCATGTGGGCCAACGAGTGCTTTGATCCCAAGAAACCTGATACATTCTTTGAGGTGGTAGAGTAATGGAAATGAAGCTGGACTATTCCGACGTTTCTTTCAAAAATAACGGCAAGCTGAAGCTGCTGATCATCGTGGGTACCCGGCCGGAGATCATCCGTCTGGCTGCGGTAATCAACAAGTGCCGCAAGTATTTCGACTGCATCCTGGCCCATACTGGACAGAACTACGACTATAACCTGAACGGCATCTTCTTCCGGGACTTAGGCCTTGCCGACCCGGATGTGTATATGAATGCGGTGGGCGATGACCTGGGCGCCACGGTGGGCAACATCATCAACTGCTCCTATAAACTGATGGCGGCTATCAAGCCCGATGCCATGCTGATTCTGGGCGACACCAATTCCTGTCTGTCCGCCATCCCCGCCAAGCGACTCCACATCCCCATCTTCCACATGGAAGCCGGCAACCGCTGTAAGGACGAGTGCCTGCCTGAGGAGACCAATCGCCGCATCGTGGATATCATCTCCGATGTGAACCTGGCCTACTCTGAGCATGCCCGGAAGTACCTCCATGACTGTGGCCTGCCCAAGGAGCGGACCTATGTTACCGGTTCCCCCATGGCAGAAGTGCTGCACCAGAACCTCCCTGCCATCATGGCTTCCGATGTCCATAAGCGTCTGGGCCTGGAGAAGGGCAGATATATCCTGCTGTCTGCCCACCGTGAGGAGAACATCGACACGGAGAAGAATTTCCTGTCCCTGTTCAACGCCATCAACGCCATGGCGGAAAAATATGATATGCCCATCCTCTATTCCTGCCATCCCCGTTCCCGGAAGCGGCTGGAGCAGACCGGCTTTGTGCTGGACAAGCGGGTCATCCGTAACGAACCCTTGGGCTTCCACGATTATAACTGCCTGCAGATGAATGCCTTCGCGGTGGTGTCCGATTCCGGCACCCTGCCCGAGGAGAGCAGCTTCTTTACCAGTGTGGGACATCCCTTCCCCGCGGTGTGCATCCGTACTTCTACCGAGCGGCCTGAGGCTCTGGACAAGGCCTGTTTCGTTCTGGCGGGCATCGACGAGGGGCACCTGCTCCAGGCGGTGGATACCGCAGTGCAGATGAACCTGGAGGGAGACCACGGCATTCCCGTTCCCGACTACGTGGAGGAGAACGTGTCCACCAAGGTGGTCAAGCTCATCCAGTCCTATACGGGCGTCGTGGACAAAATGGTCTGGCGCAAGTATTAACAAACAAGGAGGCGAGCATATGAAATACCTGTTTATCAATTCCGTGGCGGGCTGCGGCAGCACGGGCCGGATTGCCGCGGAAAAATGCCGGGAACTGATGGCCCAGGGCCATGAATGTGTGCTCGCTTACGGCCGGGAAATGGCCAATTGCGACGGCATCCAAACGGTCCGCATCGGTACGGAACTGGACTATAAGCTCCATGGCGCGATGAACCGGGTCCTGGACAACCAGGGCTTTGGCTCCAAAGCAGCCACCCGCCGCTTTTTGCAGTGGGTCCGCTCCTATGACCCGGATGTGATCTGGCTGCACAATATCCACGGCTATTACCTCCATATCGGCCTGCTGTTTGACTACCTGAGATCCAGCGGAAAAAAGATCCTCTGGACCCTCCATGACTGCTGGGCTATGACGGGCCATTGCGCCTATTTCGATTTTGTGGGCTGTGACCGGTGGAAAACCGGCTGCCATACCTGCCCCCAGAAAAAAGCCTATCCTGCCAGTCTGGTGCTGGATAACAGCCACTGGAATTATCAGCAGAAGAAACGTCTGTTTACTGGTATTTCCGATATGACCCTGATCGTCCCTTCCCATTGGCTGGAGAGCCGGGTGAAGCAGAGCTTTTTGAAGGAATATCCAGTGGAGGTGGTGTATAACACCATCAACAAGTCTGTGTTTAAGCCTACTCCCGGCGATTTCCGGGAAAAGCATGGCCTGGAAGGGATGTACATCCTGCTGGGTGTTGCCAACGTCTGGGATGAACGGAAAGGCCTGAAGGACTTTATCGCTTTGTCGGATCAGCTGGAGGAGGACTGCAAGATTGTGCTTGTGGGCCTTTCCCAGGTGCAGATCAGCAGCCTTCCCGAAGCCATCCTTGGCCTTCCCAGAACCAACAGTGTGCAGCAGCTTGCGGAAATCTATACCGCAGCGGATGTGTATATCAATCCCAGCGTGGAGGAGACCTTTGGCATGACCGCCATGGAAGCGCGCTGCTGCGGCACGGAAGCCATCGTCTACCGGGACACCGCCTGCGAAGAGGTGGTGGCGCAATTCGGCGGCATCGCCGTGGACCGTGGTCCTGAGCATATTCTCGCCGCAGTGCGGTCTTTGAGAAAGGAGCAAGACAAATGAAGCAGTATCCTTTTCCTGACAACCGAATCTGGAAGGCCGGTTTCGGTGCTTTCCTGTTCCTGCTGCTCCTGCTGGCCCGGGACACCCTGATCACCACCTGTCTGCTGGGCTTCAACAAATCTCAGTTTTTGATGCTGGGTCTGATCGGTGCTGCCGGTGTGGTGTTCCTGCTGGTTAATCGCAAAAATATCAAGGATATCCTGTTTGACAGGCGGATGGCGGCGATTATCCTGTCCACCATGGTCCTGCTGGTGCCGATGGCGGCAAAGCGGGACTGGCAGCTGATGTATTTCAGCATCCTGCTGTGCCTGTATGTGGCTGTCTTTCTTACCTACTTCGTTTCTTACCGGGAAACAGCCCGGGTGTATGTGGTAATTTTGGCAGTGCTGGGCCTGTATTCTGTCATCGCAACCTATCTTCTGCGGATCCTGCCCGACAGCGGTATTCTGGCTGTGCCTACCTTTGTCAATTCCAAGGATCGGGAGTTTTACAACTTTGGCCTGGCCTTTGTCTCTATCTGGGAGGTAAAGGGCAGAAATTTTGGTATTTTCCGGGAACCTGGCGTTTACCAGTTCTTCCTGATGCTGGGTCTGTTCCTGAATAACTACACCGTGCAGTGGAAGAAGACTTGGCAGCTTTGGACGGTGAATATCCTCCTGGCGCTGACCATGCTCACCACCTTTGCTACCGGCGGTGTGATCGAAATGGGCCTGTTCGCGGTGGTGCTGTTCTTTGAAAAACAGTGGTATCGGGACAGACGAGCCAGGATCATCGCCATCGCTCTGGTGATCCTGATGGTCATCGCTTTGGTTGTGATTCTGCTCCAGGGCGGCCTGCTTGCCTATGAGCTGGTGGGTATGGTTGAGAAGCTGTTCTCTGGTACAGAATCCTCCAGCACCCGGCTGGATGCCATCTTTACGGATATCGATATCTTCCTGCACCACCCCATCTTTGGTGAGAAGCTGGCTGCGGTGCTTCATGCGGTGGACCACAACACCACCTCTACCATGGTCTTATATGCCGTGTTCGGAATTGTGGGCGGCACCCTGAATGTGGCGGCATGGGTGGCGCTGGTGTGGGAGAAGGAACGAAAGCTCTGGGCAAACCTGGCATATCTCGTGATTCTTTTCATGTCCTTTAATACCCAGAATCTGACCGCAGACGTATTTTTCTGGCTGTTCCCCTTTATGGCTCTGGTGGAGCGGGGACTGCCGCTGCTGAACCGGAAAAGGACGGTGTAACAATGGACCGGGAAACACTGCAAAAAGTACAGCCTATCCTGCTGGATATGCTGAAGGAGATCAAGCGGGTCTGCGATGAAAACGGCATCCGCTATTTCCTCTACAGGGGCACCTTCCTGGGCGCGGTCCGGCACAAGGGCTTTATCCCCTGGGATGACGACATGGACGTTGCCATGCTTCGGGAGGATTACGATAAATTCTGCCGGATCGCTCCGGAAAAACTGGGGAAGGACTATTGCTTCCAGAACTGGCACACAGACAAGGACTATGCTCATCCCTTTGGCAAGGTCCGCCGCCGTGGCACTGTCTATGTGGAAGCCAAATGCGCCCGGCTGCCGGAAAACGGCTTCTATGTGGATATCTATCCTCTTGACTTTGCACCTGAGGATTCGGATGCCCGAAAAGCCCTGTCCCGGAAGCTGCTGCACCTGTACCGGGTGAAGCTGATGAAATCGAAATACACCCCCTGGCGTGAGGGGGAGCGGATCATCTGGAAAAAGCGGATCGGGTATCTGCTGTATCAGACCGCTGCTCTGTTTACCACCCAGGAAAAACTGGTAAAGACCTACGAATCCCTGATCCGCGCAGTCCCGGAAAGTTCCTTGCTCTATGAGCAGAGCGCTCTTCCCAAAACCTACTGCTTCCAGCGGACCTGGTGCGAAGTGCTGGAGGAGCATCCCTTTGAGGACGATGCCTTCAAGGGACCCAAAGAATATGATGCCCTGCTGTCTTCCCTCTACGGTAACTATATGGAGCTGCCCCCGGAGGATAAGCGGGAGAATCGCCATCAGATCCTGGAGATCGATTTCGGCGAATAATGTATTTGCTCCGGAAGGAAGTGAGACCATGAAACGCGTGCTGTTCCTGACCAATTACCCCTCTCCCTACCGGGTCCGTTTTTTTGACGAACTGGGAAAGCATATGGATGTGACCGTCCTGTTTTCCGACCGGGCAGAGCTGAAAAAGCACCGCTCTGCCAGCTGGTATGTGGAAGGTGAGGGCAACTTCCGGCGGGTCCAGCTGACCAAACGGCTGGCCACCATCGGCAGCAGCGATTTGTGCCGGGATGTGATCGAATGGCTACGCAAGCCCTTTGATGCCATTGTCC
>JAXJVC010000036.1:0-1530 GCA_036308745.1 Oscillospiraceae bacterium
CGGGGGCAGGACCAGCTTCGCAGCATGAAAGCCGACCGGGACCGGCAGCGGGAATACCGCTCAGCCCTGATCCAGCAATATCAGTTTTTATCGGAATATCTGCGGTGCCTTGCTGACCAGCTTCCCCGCCGGGGAGAACGGATCCGGGCATATTACCGCATCGAGGTCTCCGCCCGCTCCTCTGGAAAAGAACGGGCCAACGGGGATCGGTGCATGGCCTTTTCCGGGCCGGGTTGCCGGTATTACGTTCTTCTCTGCGACGGTATGGGCACCGGGATAGGCGCCGCCCAGGAGGGCCAGTCCACCGGAGCGCTGCTGCGTCAGATGCTCTGCGCCGGATTCCCGGCGGAACACGCCTTTCGTTCCATCAATTCCATCCTGACCCTGCGCAGCAAAGCGGGGGCGGTTACATTGGATCTGGCAGAGATCCGGCTGGACACAGGCCGGGCATCGGTGTACAAATGGGGCGCAGCACCAAGCTGGGTGCTGCGCCGCACAGGAGCAGAAAAAATCGGGTCGGCCTCCCCGCCGCCGGGGATCTCGGTGGGGGAGACCCGAGAGACGGTGTCACGGCTGTCTTTGAAGCGGGGAGAAGCGCTGATCCTGGTCAGCGACGGCGTAGAAGCCGGAGCGTTTTTGCGCCGGGAAGGAATTACACCGGACGGTCCCCCGGGAGAACTGGCCGCAGGGCTGGTGTCCCGGGGACGGGAGAGAAAGGAGGATGATGCCACGGCGGCAGTGATCCGGCTCCACCCTGTGGGGATGATGCCATGATAGCATGAAGTGCGCCTTCGGGCGCGGGAAGCGCATTTCGCTTCCTGCCAAGCAGCGTGAGGTATTTCATGCTGCGCAAGGCTTTATTGCTGCGACTCTCCCTTTGCCGTACGTATGGAAGAGATCAAAAGGACGCGAAGCGTCGTACAGTCGTTATCCATCTGCTTGTATGCATCTGCGCCTAAATAGCCGGTTTTATACAGCAGTTCCAGCCAATATCCGGTCTCATTGGCCTCTTTCAGTGCGATCTGCAATTTTGCAACGAAGTCAGCCCTGCCATGGGCATATTGGGCCTCCCGAATATTGGCACCAATGGATGTGCCGCTTCTTCCGATTTGATTAGATATGATGGATTCCCTCTTTTGCTTCAGGTCCTTCACCAGAGCGATAGTGGAAACCGCGAAATTCATGGAAAGCTGGGATAGTTTATCATTTCTCATTTCGATCACCGCCTGCTTTTACTATAGCATCAACGTAGATCGGAGTTTATCCCTTTTGGGGTAAACTCGTGATGTGGTTAGTAGCATTCATAAAGTGTCAGCTTACGCTGACATGAAGTACCGGCTTGCGCCGGAATGAAGCATCTCGCTCCGCTCGGTATGAAGTGAAGTGCGTTCCCCGCGCCCGAAGGCGCCTTCATGTGCGAAGCACACTTCGTTGCGAAGCAACTTCATGCGCCGGCAGGCGCACTTCATGTAAAAAAGCCATCGCCGAAAGCCCCACATGAAGTGTCAGCTTACGCTGACATGAAGTACC
>JAXJVC010000037.1:0-2861 GCA_036308745.1 Oscillospiraceae bacterium
CTCATCGCATTATGCACAGAGCCTTCTGCGCCGCAGGAGGAGTCCCAGAGCAGCCAGCGTTGCCAGCCAAATTCCGGCAAGGAAGATCCATTCCCGGCCCATACCACCGGTCTCCGGCAGCTCATAGGTCGCAACATTCTCCACCTTCACTTCCAGTTCTCCCGTGTCGCTCTGCGTCAGGACGCTGTAAGGCTCCGCGGGAAGCTGATATCCATCCGGTGCCTTGGTCTCCACCAGCAGGTATTCGGCCTGGTCCAGTTCCTTCCATTCCAGAACACCGTTTTCATCCGTTGTTCCGCTGCGGCACAGATACCAGGTCTGGCCCTCATATTCCTTGGTCTCTGCGGTGTTGACCTCCAGACCGTACAGCTTGAACTCCGCACCTTCCAGAACGGTGTCTTCATCTCTTCCGTCCACCTTGGTCAGACGGATCGCCCAATGATCCATCACATTCTGGCAGATAATGGTTTGGGTCACCGCCGGGTCGTAGGTAAAGGTGTACTGCTTCGTTCCCACACCCAGGAACCGATCAAAGGCGTAGGGCTTCGGAACCCCGATCTCCGTTATCGTGTAGGTTTTTCCTGCCTCCCAGTTCCAATCCAGGGGAAGCCACTCGGAGATACTATTTTCGTCTTTCACCGTAACAGAGAAGGTCTTGCTTCCGTTGGGGCCTGTTACCTGGAAGGTGAAGGCAGTATCCTCCGCCGCTTTCAGCGGTTCCCCCTTGCTGTCCACCAGTTTTTTTGCAAGTTCAGGAACACTGGGGATCTTCACTCCCACCGCCAGCGGCATAGCTTCCAGCTCCACAACTTCTCCCTCCAGAGCATAGTGATAGCCAAAGCTGTTCCAGGCGGTCTGGCCTGCTTTTACATCCCCGTCCACCTTTACCTGGAAGGATACCTTCACCACAGAATCGGCAGGGATAGTATCATTGAGGATCACCCGTATCGCCCGGGCTCCCGTGGGATTATCCGTCCACTGGATGCTTTCCTCGCCCTTCCAGTGTTCACTCTGAGGCCCGCCGAAATTCGTCCCGGTGCTGTACTGGATCTGATAGCTTCCGGTATAGAGCACATCGTTCACCGTCACCGCGAAGTTAGGTTCTTGTGCCAGGCTGACCGCAAATTCGCTGCCTCTGGGGGTTTTTACATCAAAGGGCGTGTGGTCATTGGGTTCCGGCAGATTGTCGATCAGCACCAGCTTCGTCATAGCCCGGGTCGTATCGTTGTGCACCGTCAGGGTGTAGGAGAAATTGCTTTCTGCATTCTCCAGCACCACATAGGTATATCGGAATTAGTGAAGGATGCAGTAGCTTCCGTCTCGTTATCATAGCCGTTCACACTGGTCAGGGTCATGCAGTTCGCCATTGCCAGGGTATCCAGTTTTTTGATGCCCGCTGGATCTGCAAAGGTGATGCTTTCCAGATTCTCCGCGTATTTCAGCGCATCTTTTCGGACAGCGGTCACGGGGCAGCTTCCCGCCATTTCAGGAAGGGTTGCCGGAACTTCCAGTTCCTCCACCCCAGGAGGGCAGAAGAAAAGCGTAGCACCACTGTCGTCATAGGTGTAGACCACCCCCTGTTCGTCAACATAGATGGTCCCGGAGAGATCACACAGTGGCGCAGGCGCCCCCGCCATGGCCCCTTCCGCGATGGTGATCTGGTTTTCTCCCTCAAACACAATGGCATTTGCCTGCTGTGCCAACTCGCAGAATTCCTTGTTCAGAACGTCCACATCTTTGCCAATCGTCAGTTCGAAACGAGCTACCGTCGCCGCTTCGATTGCGTTGGCATTAATTTTCGCGTTTTTGGCATCATACCGCACTGTGGTCAGACTCCGACAATAACTCAGCACGTTTTTGCCGATGGATTCTGTGATCGGCAGAATGCGTAATGTCTGTATGTGACTTCCGTAAAAGAGGTCGGTGGGGATTTTAATCATCTGATCAATGACCACTTCCCGCAAATTCGCTGCACCTTGAAAAGCTTTACTGACGCTGCCGGGTGCAGTAGATTCCAGGATGATTTTTTCAACGGAGGAAGGCCAAAACGAAGACCCAGGTATACGATCCACATCGGAAATGGTTAGCTCCAGCAGATATTTTGAAAAATAGAAAGCTCCTACAGCCGTCACCGGTTTTCCGTCAATCTTCTCCGGGACCTCAAAGGTTGTATCAGGGCGTAGGTTCATATAGTGGATCAATTCCCAGGTATCATTGGATTGCAGGCTGTAAAGTCCCCCACCTACCATTTTCATCCACGGATTTTCCTCTGCAACCGTTATATTCGACATATTTGTCCCATAAAATGGGTCAGAGGGGATGTGTGCAGTGCTGGGAATGTGGATTGTCTGCAGAGAGCTGCTGCTGAATGCATTTTCTACATAGTCTATTCCCTCTTCCAGTATTACTGTATTATAACTGTGGGTGTCATAAAAGGCACGGTATTTAATTGTTTTAACACTTCCCGGAATCGTAATGGTCCCGGTAAAAATAGACGCACCATAAAAGGCACCTTCCCCAATTGTATGAACCGTATTGGAAATCGAAACACCCAATATGTAATTTCTCAGAAATGCATGCTTGCCAATATACGTGATCTCGTCCCGCTCTTCCTCATTTTCCGCATCCGTATCGGGTCCGATCACAATATACCGCGGCGTTGTATTACTGATAATGTCCGTCCAGGGCTTTTGATTGTCCGGCATCTCGCCCTTTCCATGAATAGTCAGTGTATGCTCCCCGGTTATGGCATTCTTCGTAACCACCCAAGTCAGGGTAGAAGGCTCATAGCAATCCGTTATATGGCTGTGCCCCTCTGCCCCATCCTGTCCGCATTTCAGCTTCCGTCCTTCGTAAGTACC
>JAXJVC010000038.1:0-2312 GCA_036308745.1 Oscillospiraceae bacterium
AGCATCACCTGCTCCGCATCAAAGCACATTTCTCCGTGGGTGTGTTCTTCACACCCGCAGACTGTCTCTTTCTCCATAGTTATAGCAGGGAGGATCAGGGCGTAGGTGGTAATGAAGACCACCACACAGGCCAGCGTGCCAACAATCCGCTGCCAGATCCGCCGCAGCTGGCTGCGTCGGAAAGCCTGCTCCTCTCCTGGAATCGTATTTCTATCCATAAAATTGCAAGATTTATGAAGGATAGACGCAATATGTTTCCGTCAAAGAGAACAAAAACATAGGAAATTTCCAACCATTTTATTTCTACCTGTCGAAAAATATCGATATATGAAAAATGACTATAGAAATTGCCGGAATATGTGCTATAATGAGAAACGGAAAATAGCTTACACTATGTAACGAATATAATGAGGATCAAGGAGAATCACATCATGTCCAACAATACCATTACTCCCGCGCAGTTTTTCAATCCCGACAGACAGGAAGCCTCCCTTGCGCTGATCGCCTGCCCCGGCGCAGAAGAACTGACCCGCCTGATCGATGGTCATTTGGTCAATTGGGGCAAAGAGGTGGGTATTACCAGAGACACCTTCATTGTTCCCTGTGACTGCCCCCGTTTCCAGAGCGGCGACGCAAAGGGCCTGGTTAAGGAGTCCGTCCGTGGCTATGACGTTTTTCTGGTGGTGGACCCCGGCAACTACGCCCTGACCTACAACCTCTTCGGTCATGAGAACCATATGTCTCCCGATGACCATTTCGCCAACCTGAAGCGTCTGATCCAGGCTGTTGCAGGCCGCGCCCACCGGATCTCTGTTATCATGCCCTCCCTGTATGGCGGCCGTCAGCACCGCCGTATCAGCCGGGAAAGCCTGGACTGCGCTGTGGCCCTCCAGGAGCTGCAGAGCATGGGTGTAGCCAACATCATCACCTTTGACGCTCACGATCCCCGGCTGATGAATGCGGTTCCCCTGATGAGCTTCGACAACGTCATGCCCACCTACCAGGTTCTGAAGACCCTGCTGAAGAAGATGCCCAGCCTGAGCTTTGACAAGGACGACTTCATGGTCATCAGCCCCGACGAAGGCGCTATGGCCCGGAATATGTACTACTCCAGCGTCCTGGGCTGCAACCTGGGTATGTTCTACAAGCGCCGCGACTACTCCCGCGTGGTCAATGGCCGCAACCCCATCGTGGCCCACGAGTATCTGGGCGAAAGCGTGGAAGGCAAGACCGTCTTCATTGCCGACGACATCATCGCTTCCGGCGAAAGCATGCTGGAAGTCGCAAGTGAGCTGAAGAAGCGCGGCGCAAAGCACATCATCTGCAACGCTACCTTCCCCCTGTTCACCAGCGGTCTGGAGAAGTTCGACAAGGCTGTTGAAGAAGGCATGCTCACCGCCGTTCTGGGTACTAACCTGACCTACCGCAAGCCTGAGCTGCTGGAACGGAGCTGGTACTTCGATGTAGACTGCTCCAAGTACACCGCTTACTTCGTAGCAGCCATCAACCACGATATGTCTGTCTCCGCTATCTGCGATCCCATCCTGAAGATCGATGCCCTGCTGAAGAACCGGAAATAAGCAACAAATCAAAACGGAGATCCTCTGTAACGCTGCAGAGGATCTCCTTCTTTTTACAGGAAAGGACTGCATCCACATGAGAGGATGCAGTCCTTGCGCTTATTCAATATCCAGCTTCACAGATTCATCCTCCACCCGGATCCGGATGGATTCCATGGGACGCTCAAAACTGTCGATGATGGCTTCGCTGATGGGGTCCTCCAGCTCCCGCTGGATGGTACGGCGCAGGTTCCGGGCGCCGTAGGTGACGGAGTAGGCTTTCTTCACAAGAAGCTGCCGCAGGGAATCCTCCCAGTGAAGCTGCAGACCCCGGCTTTCCAGGCTGCTGCGCAGTTCCTCCAGCATAATATCCGCAATCCCCAGGAAGTTCTCCTCGGTCAGGTGGTTGAAGGTGATGATCTCATCCACCCGGTTCAGGAATTCCGGACGCAGGAAGCCACGCAGAGCCCGCATGGTCTTTTCCTGCACCTGTTCATTGGCAGTGCGGCCAAAGCCCATGCCTCCCACGCTGCCCTCAGAACCGGCATTGGAGGTCATAACGATGATGGTATTCTCAAAATTCACCAGTCTGCCCTGGGCATCGGTAATCCGTCCGTCATCCAGCACCTGCAGCAGCACGTTGAGAACGTCGGGATGGGCCTTTTCAATTTCATCGAAAAGCACCACACTGTAGGGCTTGCGGCGGATCTTCTCCGTCAGCTGGCCAGCTTCATCATAACCCACATAGCCGGG
>JAXJVC010000039.1:0-5933 GCA_036308745.1 Oscillospiraceae bacterium
ATCAGCATGGTAGGCAACGGCCGCCATATGCGCCTGCGGCTGCGCAGCGGCCGGACCACCCTCAACGCCATCTACTTCTCCGCCACGCCGGAGACGGCCTCTGTCCAGCCCGGGGACCTGGTGGATGTGGCCTTCACGCCCCAGATCAATGAGTTCCGGGGAGAGCGGCTGGTCCAGATGAACATCATCGATATCCGCCCCTCCTGCAGTGCCGACTGCTCCACAGAGACCGGCGGCTACCGGGCCCTCCGGGAAAACCGCATTACCCGGGACATCGCCCATTCCCTGTACCCTGACCGGGCCACCCTGGCTACCGTATGGCGGTATCTGGCTGCCTCCGGCACCAGCATCCAGGAAGCGCCCATCTGCCTGTGCCGCAAGATCGTCCGCTGGTCCGGAAAGTCCCTGAGTCTGGGTCAGATGATGACCTGTCTGGATATCTTTGGGGATGTGGGCCTGCTCCAAGCCCAGCGGATGCATAAATACATATCCATCCGCCTGACCCCCGGCCCTCAGAAGGCCGATCTGAACGAAAGTGAGACTCTGCAGCGGCTGCTGCACGCGAAAGAGAGCTGATCATCATGGAAACTTTTGAAGAACATTATGCGTCCATGCATCAGGCGATCCTGAAGCGCCTGCCCGGCGCGGACATGGCGCTGATCGATAAAGCCGTGGAATACGCCAACGTCAAGCACAAATTCCAGAAGCGTAAGGACGGCTCCCCCTATATCATCCATCCCCTGGCCGTGGCTCAGGTAGTTGCGGAAATGGGTCTGGATATGGACGCCATTCTGGGTGCCCTGCTCCACGACTGCATTGAAGATACCGACGCTTCCCACGAGGAGATTGAAAAGCTTTTCGGCAATACCGTTGCTGAGCTGGTGGAGGGCGTCACCAAGCTGACCCGTGCCAATTTCTCCACCTCCGAGCAGGCCCAGATGGAAAACCTGCGCAAGATGTTCATGGCCATGTCCAAGGATATCCGGGTGGTGCTGATCAAAATCGCGGACCGGCTCCACAATATGCGCACCATGCAATACCAGACCCCTGCCAAGCAGATTCTGAAGTGCAAGGAGACCATGGACATCTATGCCCCCCTGGCTCACCGCCTTGGTATGCAGAAGATCAAGTGGGAGCTGGAAGACCTTTCCCTGCGCTACCTCGCCCCCAGCGACTATGAGCAGATCATGTCCTATCTCAGCGCCCACCAGGAGCAGGACGACGCCTTCATGGAGACCATTCAGAACAAGGTCACCCAGCGTCTGACTGCCATGGGCATCCACAACAAGACCTACGGCCGGATCAAGCACGTTTACTCCATCTACCGCAAGACCCAGGCCCAGGGCAAGACCATCGACGAGCTGTACGATCTGTACGCCTTCCGGGTCATCGTGGACACCATCCCCGACTGCTACAACGTGCTGGGCCATATCCACGATATGTTCAATCTGGTTCCCGGACGGTTCAAGGACTATATCTCCACCCCCAAGCCCAATATGTACCAGAGCCTCCACACCACCGTCATCGGCTCCCAGGGCATCCCCTTCGAGGTGCAAATCCGCACCTGGGAGATGCACGAGACTGCCGAATACGGTATCGCGGCCCACTGGAAATACAAGCAGGGCTCCGGCGGCGGCAGTGAAAAGGACTTCGAATGGGTCCGCCGTCTGCTGGAAAGCCAGCAGGATTCCGACGCGGAGGAATTTGTCCAGTCCCTGAAAATTGATATGTTCGATGACGAGGTCTTCGTCTACACCCCCAAGGGCCGCATCGTTTCCCTGCCCTCCGGCTCCACCCCCATCGACTTTGCCTATGCCATCCACTCCGGCGTGGGCAATGCCATGATCGGCGCCCGGGTCAACAACCGCATCGCCAACATCGATGCCAAGCTGAAAAACGGCGATATCGTGGAGGTCATCACCTCCAAGAACGCCAAGGGTCCCAGCCGCGACTGGCTGACCATCTGTAAATCCAATCAGGCCCGGACCAAGATCAAGCAGTGGTTCAAGAAGGAAAAGCGGGAGGAGAACATTCTCCACGGCAAGACCTCCTTTGAAGCGGAAATGAAGCGGGTGGGCCTGCCCCTGTCCTCCCTGACAGAGCCGGGGTTGGAATCTCATCTGCTGAAAAAGCTGTCCTTCGACAACTGGGACGATATGTACGCCGCCATCGGCTACGGCGGTCTCACCGCCCTGAAGGCCGTCGGCCGCATTCGGGACGATATCAACAAGGCCATCAAGGCCCAGGCTTCGGAAAAACAGGTCCCCGGCTACCTGCGGGTCAGCCCCGACTCCGATGCTGTCCGCCATAACCGTCACGCCGTCAACGGTGTCATCGTGGAGGACATCGATTCGTGCATGATCAAGTTCGCCCGGTGCTGCACCCCTGTTCCCGGAGATGCCATTGTCGGCTTCATCACCAAGGGCTTCGGCGTTTCCGTCCACCGGGCCGACTGCCCCAATGCCCAGAACCGGGAGGATCCCCGGCAGGCCGCCCGCTGGGTCCGGGTCCGCTGGGCCACCCAGGAAGAGCAGCCTTTCGAGACCACCCTGGAGCTGGACTGCCTGACAAGAGACGGTCTGCTTCTGGACCTTGCCACCACCATGAGCACCGCCCGTGTCCGTGTGAAGGAGTTGGCAGGCAAGGACCTGCCCAACGGACGAAGCACCTTCACCGTCCGCTTCGAGGTCAAAAACGTAGCCGAGTTGGAATCTATCCGCAAAAAGCTGCTGAACATCCGGGATGTGATCGGTTCCCGCAGAGGACAAAATTAAATGCAAAATGCAGAGTGTAGAATGCAGAATAATTTCATTCTGCACTTTACATTTCGCATTCTGCATTTCAAGGAGATAGTTTATGCGCGCTGTATTAACAAGAGTCAATTCCGCTTCCGTCGTCATTGACGGCGAGACTGTGGGTAAAATCGGCAAGGGCTTTCTGATCCTGCTGGGCGTAGGCCCCAACGATACGGAAAAAGAATGCCGGTATCTGGCCGAAAAGGCCCTGGGACTGCGGGTCTTTGAGGACGAAAACGGCAAAATGAACCTGGGCCTGGACGCAGTAAACGGTCAGGTACTGGTGGTCAGCCAGTTCACCCTCTACGGTAACTGCCGCAAGGGCCGCCGCCCCAGCTTCACCGAAGCCGCAGGCCCGGAACTGGGTAACGCCCTGTATGAAAAATTTCTGTCTATCTGCGAAGAGCTGGGCTATCCCCCTCAGCACGGCCAGTTCGGTGCCGATATGAAGGTGGAGTCCGTCAATGACGGCCCCGTGACCCTGATCCTGGATACCGACCAGCTGATGGATACCCCCCGCAGATAATAAGGCTCCCCTTGAGGGGAGCCTTTAAGGAGAAAAACTATGCTAAAAATCCACACACTCCCCCTCGGTGCCTATCAAACCAACTGTTACATCATCCATGAGGAAGCCAGCACCTCCTGTTGCATCATTGACCCGGGTTACACCCCGGAGGTGGTGCTGGACAAACTGGAGGATCTTGGTCTTACCGCCCAGGCTATCCTGCTGACCCACGGTCATTTTGACCATGTGGGCGGGGTAAAGGCTATCGCCGCAGAGACCGGCTGCGAGGTATACCTCTGCGCCGACGACCTGTCCATGCCCCCCATGATGACCGCCGGCCCCCTGTATTACACCAAACCTTACGCAGAGGGGGACACTTTGCACCTGGCTGGTCTGACCATCCATGTGCGCCACACCCCCGGCCACACCCCCGGCTCCGTATGCCTGCTGGCAGAGGACGCCCTGTTCTCCGGCGATACCCTGTTCGCCGGCTCCTGCGGCCGTACTGACCTGCCCGGCGGCGACTGGGCATTGATCGTCAACTCCCTGCGCCGTCTGTCCGCTTTCGAGACCGATTACCGGGTCTTCCCCGGCCACGGAGAATCGACCACTTTGGCGCAGGAAAAGCGGTATAATCCATACCTGAGATAAATGCAAAATTCAAAATGCAGAATGCAGAATTCTTTTTATATTCTGCACTCTGCGCTCTGCATTCTGCATTTTCCCATATTCCATGTGAGGAATGCACTATGAGACTAACACTACTCGGTCACGACGACCGTTACGCGGTTGAACAATTGCAAATGGCCCTGTTTCCGGATAACGCTGAAGGCGAAGCTGTTTCCACCCTCCACCGGGGAAATACCTGGCTCACCGCCACGGCGAAAATCACCCTGGCCGGCAAGACCGCTTCTGCCTCCCGCCGGTTAAAGACCTCGGAGGAAACCGTGCGCCTGCGCCGCCGGGCGCTGCAGCAGAGCTATTACCTGGCCGCCATTCAGCTTTTGCCGAATCTCCCCCCCTGGGGTGCCCTGGCAGGAGTGCGGCCCACAAAAATCACCACCAAGCATATGCTGGAGGGCGGCACTCCCAAGTCCGCCGAAAAGCTCTTAAAGGATGTCTACTACGTCACCCCGGACCGCCGCGCTCTTGCGGTAGACTGTTCCATCTCCACGGTAAACGCCGCAGCCCTGCTGGAAGACAGCGACGTTTCCCTCTATGTAGGCATCCCCTTCTGTCCCACCCGGTGTACCTATTGCAGCTTCGTCAGCCGCACCATCGGCAAAAAGACGGAGCTTTTGGACCCCTACTTAGACGCCCTGATGCAGGAGATGGCCGTCACCGGCAAGCTGCTGGCCCAGTCCGGCAGAAAGATCCGCACTATCTACATCGGCGGCGGCACCCCCACCACCCTGACCAGCCTCCAGATGGCCAAGCTTCTGGACGCCATTCACGCCAGCTTTGATCTTTCCCGGTGCATTGAATTCACCGTAGAGGGCGGCCGCCCGGATACCCTGGACGCAGAGAAGCTGCGCACCATCCGAAACCACGGTGCGGACCGGATGAGCATCAATCCCCAAACCATGGAGGACCATGTGCTTCGGGCCTGCGGACGGCCCCACAAAGCCGCCGATGTGATCCGGGCCTACGGCGAAGCCGTGGACGCTGGCTTTGCCGCCATCAACATGGACCTGATCGCAGGCCTGCCCCAGGATGATGTGGATGGCTTCCGGCGTTCTCTGGACTCCGTTGCCGCTCTGAATCCCGCCAACATCACCGTCCACACCCTGGCCCTGAAAAAGGGCGCGGACCTGTTTGAAAAGCGGGAGGGACTTTCCTCTGCAGATGCCGTCACCCGAATGGTGGATTATGCCAACGAGACCCTCCGGACCATTGGCTACAAGCCCTACTACCTCTACCGCCAGAAGTATATGTCCGGTTCCTTTGAAAACGTAGGCTGGAGCCGGGATAACCTGGACTGTCTGTACAACATCTACATGATGGAGGAAGTCCACACCATCCTGTCCCTGGGCGGCGGCGGTATGAACAAGGTCAACTTCCCCGGCGGCTCCCTGAAACGCTTTCATAACCCCAAATTCCCCGAGCAGTACATCGAAATGATTGACGATGTCCTGCGCCAGAAGGAAGAAATGTTCAACTTGCTGTAACGCCTGTTCTTGACCCTCCCCTACATTGTTGCCCTGGAAAGGATGTAATAATTTGGATACCTTAATCTCCAACGTCACTGCGGTGACTATGAACCCCAAGATGGAAGTGCTGTTCGGTGCCTATATCGGCATTGAAAACGGCAAGATCGTTTCCATCGGAAAGTCTGCCCCTGCAGAACAGCCCCAGACCATCATCGACGGCACCGGCATGGTGGCCATCCCCGGTCTCACCAACTGCCACACCCATCTGGCAACCTCCGTCCTGCGCAGCTACACCGACGACCTGGGCAATACGGAAGCCCTCCAGGCTCTGCTGCAGAAGGAGGCCAAGCTGGACTCCCGGGCCGCCAAGGCTGCCGCGCTGCTGTCCATCGCCGAGTGTCTGCGCTTCGGTGTCACCTCCGTTTCCGACCTGTATTACTACCCCAATGCCACCGCGGAAGCTGTAGCGGAGTCCGGTATCAA
>JAXJVC010000040.1:0-5413 GCA_036308745.1 Oscillospiraceae bacterium
CCAATAAACAGATCCTCCGCAACACGGCCACCCAGCAGGCTGACGATCTCCTCATACATCTCATTGCGGGTCATATTGGAAGAATCGTCATGGGGCAGGCTCCAGGTGGAACCCAGAGACTGGCCCCGGGGAATGATGGTGATGTGCCGTACAGGATCCTGAGTAGGCAGGCGGTAGGTCGCCACCGCATGGCCCGCCTCGTGAATGGCCGTCGTCCGCAGGTCCTTCCGGGTCTGGACACGACTCTTCTTGGCAGGACCGGCCATGATCTTCATCATGGCTTCGTTCAGGTCCTCCATGGTCAGCACCGGGCGGTTCTCCCGGGCTGCCATGATGGCAGCTTCATTCAAAAGATTGCTCAGATCCGCGCCGGTGAAGCCGGAAGTGGACCGGGCAATGGTTTTCAGATTCACGGAATCATCCAGCCGCTTTCCCTTGGCATGGACCTTCAGGATCTCCTCACGGCCCTTCACATCGGGGCGGCCCACATGGATCTGCCGGTCAAACCGGCCGGGCCGCAGCAGTGCGGGATCCAGGATATCGGGACGGTTGGTAGCTGCCAGGACGATCACGCCCTCGGTACGGCCAAAGCCGTCCATCTCCACCAGGAGCTGGTTCAGAGTCTGTTCTTTCTCATCGTGGCCACCGCCCATGCCACTGCCGCGCTTGCGGCCCACAGCGTCGATCTCATCGATAAAAATGATAGCGGGAGCCATTTTCTTTGCCTGGTCAAACAGGTCCCGGACACGGCTTGCGCCCACACCTACGTACATCTCCACGAAATCAGAGCCGGAGATGGACAGGAACTGGACATCCGCCTCACCGGCCACCGCCCGGGCAAGCAATGTCTTACCGGTACCGGGAGGGCCCACCAGCAGCAGGCCGTGGGGGATCCGTGCGCCGATGTTGGTATACTTTTCAGGATCCCGGAGGAAGTCTACCACTTCCGCCAGTTCCTGCTTCTCTTCATCCGCGCCTGCCACATCGGCAAAGGTGACCTTTTTTCCGTCCGGCACGCCCAGCACAGTGCGGGCCTTGCCAAAGTTCTGCAGTGGGTTTGCACTGTTCATCCGTCCCATAAAGATGGCCCAAACAAACAGCAGCACCAGACCCACCAGCAGCAGGGGCAGTACGAAATCATAGGGGGAAAGCTCTGTTTTCGGCTGGAAATCATAGCTTTCCAGCACACCGGAGTCCATTTGCTCCAGGAACAGCGTATGCATTTCCATCCGGAAGCTCTCAGGATCTGCCAGCGCGGCTTTGACGGTGGTCTTTCCTGCGTAAGGGTTGTGGAGAACCAGGGTGATGGTATCGTCCTGGACTTCAAAGCGTTTGACCTGTTCCTCACGGAACAGCTCCACCACCTTAGAGTAGGGCAAATCATTGTTTACCCCGTCAAACAGGCCCATGGCCCAGGACATTCCGGCCACCACAAGCAGCAGATAAATTACAATGGGTAAAAATTTACGGTTTTTCAAATCGGGATTACTCCTTACTTTTCATATGCTTCCGGCTTCAGCACACCCACATAGGGCAGGTTCCGGTAATGCTCATCGAAGTCCAGGCCATAGCCAACCACAAATTCATTGGGGATGGTAAAGCCGGTGTAGTCTGCCTGGAGGGTGATGCCCGGCTTACGACGATCAGGTTTATCCAGCAGGGTGCAGATCTTCAGAGAGGCAGGCTCCTTGCTCATCAGGTGCTTGTAGGTAAAGTCCAGGGAGTTGCCGGTATCAAAAATATCCTCCAGGATCAACACATGACGCCCCTTGATATCCGCGGAAACATCCCGCCGGACCTGCATACTGCCGGTGGAATTGGTGCCGGAATAGGAGGAGATCCACATAAAGTCCATCTGGCAGGGTACTTTGATCTGGCGGATCATATCGGCGTAGAACACCACCACACCCTTCAGAACGCCCACGATCACGGGATCCTTTCCCGCGTATTCCGCAGTCAGGATCTCGCCCAGCTCCCGGATACGGTTTTGGATCTGCTCTTCGGTCAGAAGGATCTCTTTGATGTTATTTTCCATGTTGAAAAGTCCTCTTTTCTTTATTTTTCTGTCTTAACAAAACGGATGGTCACCAGGTTTTCCCCAGTTTTACGCATCCGATCAGCGCCGATGGTGTAGACCCCCAGGATTCCCTGCGCATCGCAGACCACCGGGATGCGGTTGCGCGCATGGGCGGGGATTTTGCGGTCGATAAACAGCTTTTTCAGGCTTTTGGTCCCGGCGGATAAGCAGATCCTGTCTCCTGCCTGCCGGGAGCGGAGGGTAATGGTACCCACCGGGGATACGGTGAAAGCATCGGGGGTGTTAATAAATTCCTCAGCAGGTTCACAGATGACCCGCAAGCCGGGAAGGTCCACGACACCAGGGTTGGGCAGCGTCACCGGTTCCAAATCGCTATCCCCATTCAAAACCACCAGCCGGTCATATTGCCGGGCAATGGTAGCACCTCCAGGGAAATTTGCTTTTGCGGAGGGTTTTTCGGAAAAAACCAGGGCTTCTGCACAGGAAATGTGGGTCTGCTCCGGTTCCCGCACGCCGCTTCTCTTCAAAAACTGCTCCAGCGCCCGGCTCCTTTGGGCCGGATGCATAGCCTTCAGCTCCTCTACCGGGGGGAGAATTGAGAAATCCGCCTGTCGGGAGAGAAATTCTTCGTCACGCCGAAGCCGGAGAGCCATGGCAGACAGATTTTCCGCGATCCGGGGATTCTCCTCCGCCAGCAGGGGCATCATATGATGCCGGATACGGTTTCGCAGAAAAGCATCGGTCTGGTTGGAGCTGTCCTCGATGTGTGGCAGACACCATTCCTCCAGAAAGGCTTCCACCTCCGCCCGGGTGATCCCCAGCATGGGACGGATTACATTTCCGTTGACAGGGGTGATGCCTCCCAGGCCCTTCAGCCCGGTGCCCCGGATCAGGTGCATCAGCACCGTTTCTCCATTGTCGTCCGCCGTATGGGCGGTAGCGATTTTTCCGGGAAGGGTATGCAGAAATGCATAGCGGGCATCCCGGGCCGCAGCTTCCAGGCCCTTCTCCCCCGTCCGAATCTCCCCGCTCCCAACATGGAGGGGGATCTCATAGCGGTCACAGAAATCCCGGACAAAGGCCTCGTCCCGGTCAGATTCTTCCCCCCGGAGACGGTGGTTAAAATGGGCCGCCTCCAATCGGATTCCCATTTTTTCCTTCAAAAGATAGAAGCCAAAGGTCAGCGCCACGGAATCGGCCCCACCGGACAGAGCGCATATCACCGTGTCTCCCGGGGAAACCATATCATACTGACGAAGAAAGCGGAACAGCTTATTCTGCATGCTTCCACTCCCGGTCAGCAAAGGTCTGGTACTGGCCGATCCACTGCAGCTTTACCGCACCGGTCTCGCCGTGACGATTTTTCGCCACGATGCATTCGGCCACACCCTTTTCTTCAGAATTCTCGTTGTAGTATTCGTCACGGTACAGGAACATAACAGAGTCCGCGTCCTGCTCGATAGCGCCGGATTCACGCAAATCGGACAGAATGGGCCGCTTATCGGTACGGCTTTCCACCGCACGGGAAAGCTGGCTCAGACAGATGACAGGGACATTCAGTTCCTTCGCCATAATTTTCAGAGAGCGGGAGATCTCGCCGACCACGGTAACGCGGTTCTCGCTGTTCTTGCCATAGCCGGAACCCTGCATCAGCTGCAGGTAGTCGATGATGACAAGTCCCAGATTCTCCAGGCGGCGGCACTTGGCGTTGATGTCCGCCACGGTGACGGAAGGGTTGTCATCAATACGGATATCGGTCTGGCTCAAGGCGGCGGAGGCCATGCACAGCTTGGTCCATTCTTCCTCACTGAGCTTGCCGGTAGCCAGCTTCTGCAGTTCCACAAAGCTCTCATTGGCAAGCAGTCGCATGGCCAGCTGCTCCCGGGACATTTCCAGGTTGAAGATGGCAACGGTTTTTTTGTATTTCTTTGCCACGTTGATACCAATATTCAGTGCAAAGGCAGACTTACCCATGGCAGGACGGGCAGCCACCAGCAGCAGGTCGGATTTATTCAGGCCATTGATCTTGGTATCCAGGTCCCGCAGGCCAGTAGAAAGGCCGGGGATCAGGGAATCGGACTGAGCCAATTCCGTCAGCCGGTCAAAGACCTTGTGCAGCGTGGTACCGATGTGCTCCAGAGAATCTCCCCGTTCGCCCTTGCGCAGGGCGTAGATCTTCTTCTCGGCGGTTTCCAGCATCTCCGCGGGAGTACCCACCTCGTCGTAGACCATTTCGGTAATATCCGATGCTGCCTGCCCCAGGCCCCGGAGCATGGCCTTTTCCCGGACAATGCCCGCATAGCGCACCACATTGGCGGCGGTGGGGGTGATCTCCATGAGCTGGAGGATGTAGTCCCGGGAATTATCGTGGTAATACCCCAGTTCCTTCAGCTTGTCCAGCACCGTCACCGGGTCGATTGTCTCGGAGAAGTTGAACATGGTATAGATGGTTTCGTAAATCTCCCGGTTCTGCTGGAGATAGAAATCCTCCGGCTTGACAACGCCCACCACGTCGGTGATGCACCGGCTGTCAATGAGGATAGAGCCCAGAACGGCCTGCTCTGCCTCCAGAGACTGGGGTTGCTGCCGGTGTAACAGTTCTTCCTCCAATGCCATATTCATTCTCCTTTCTCTTTCAGAATTATTCTGTCATTGCGAACCAGTCCGCAGACTGGTGTGGCAATCTCCCTCGATTTGGGGATTCGTACACCACTTATGTGCATTCGCTCGGAATGACATTATCATTATCAAGAATCTGCTCAGTACGGCAGAGTCATGCCCCCGCCCTACATTGGCATTTCCAGAGGATCAGATCTCCTCGATCTTCACGCTCAAGGGTGCGGAGATCTCATAGCCCAGCTTGCAGGTAACGGTGTAAGTACCCACGTTCTTGATGGGATCGGCGATAACGATCTTCCGCTTGTCCAGCTTGATGCCGGATGCCTTTGCCAGAGCGTCCGCGATTTCCTGGTTGGTAACAGAGCCGAACAGACGGCCGTTGCCGCCGCCCTTGGCAGTGACGGTGACGGTCATTTCCCGCAGCTGCTTGGAAATGGCCATAGCCTCAGCCTTCTCCCGGGCGATCCGCTCCTGGGTGGCCTTGTCGTTCATGCGCATGGTGTTGATAGCATCAGGGGTAGCCTCGATGGCTAATTTTTTAGGAAGCATGAAGTTCCGTGCGTAGCCGTCGGAAACCTCCAGCATCTGGCCCTTCTTGCCCTTGCCTTTAACGTCCTGCAGTAAGATAACTTTCATGGTAATGTTCTCCTTTTCAACTGTCATTGCGAGGAACAAAGCGACGTGGCAATCTCCTGCTTATGCACAGCAACGTTACGTTAGGGAGATTGCCACGCCAGTGTGCGCACTGGCTCGCAA
>JAXJVC010000041.1:0-1908 GCA_036308745.1 Oscillospiraceae bacterium
CCGTAATACACGAAAGGACAGCCGGGCATGGTCAGCAGGAAGGTGTACGCCAGTCGGGGCTGCTCACCGGTAACATGTTTTGTCAGACGAACCATGTCATGATTGCCGGAGGGAATACAGATCAGACCTTCTCGACCGGCTTTTTCCCGGGTTTCCAAATATTTCTCTACGAAGGCAGATGCATCTCCCAGACCGTCTTCCGAGAAATACGGATGATCGCAGCGGAACAAATCATTATAGTGAGAAGGACCGAAATGCAGCAGAAAGTCCATATGGAAACCGCCCTTCAGCGCCTTGTCAGGCTCGCCCCATTCAGAGATCAGCACTGCCTCCGGGAACTCCTTATCCAGGAAAGACCGGACCTTCTGCCACAGGGCAATGGTTCCCAGAGCTTCCGGATCGTTTTTCACCAAACTTTCTGCCATATCCACCCGGAAACCGTCACAGCCCATTCCCAGCCAGAAAGCCATAACATCCATCATGGCTGCCAGTGTCGCTTTGGGGCCCTCATCCTCTGGGCTCTGCTGCCAGGGCTGCGTAATTTCGTAAAAGCCATAATTCAGCGCAGGTTGACAGCTGAAGAAATTCACTCCGCAGGCACCGTCACGCTGAGAAATGCCCGAGAGGTATCCCATGTTCTCGGGAGTGTTCCAGACGGAGTCTGTCCAAACATAGCGGTCTGTAAATTCGTTTTTCTCCGGCTTCATAGATTCTTTGAACCACTTGTGCTCCACGGAAGTATGTCCGGGCACCAGATCCAGCAGCACCCGGATCCCACGTTCATGAGCCTGCTCAAACAGTTCCTTCAAATCCGCATTGGTTCCGTAGCGAGGTGCTACCCGGTAATAGTCAGCCACATCATAGCCTGCGTCTCCAAAGGGCGAATCAAAGCAAGGGTTGATCCATAAGGCATTGAAACCCAGTTCCCGGATGTAATCCAGTTTCCGGATAATTCCCTGAAAGTCACCAATACCATCCGCATTGGTGTCCAGGAAGGACTGAGGATAAATCTCATAAAAAACAGCAGTATCCAACCATTTGGGCATAATAACAATCCTTTCCTTTTCGGTTATTCTGAAGTATCCGCTTCTTTCTTCCCCAGGGAGAGCCAGGCTCCCCCAGTGGAAAGAAAGAGATGGGAGGTAAATTAGTAGTCAAACTGCCGGTAGTAACGGCGGATAGACAGAGGATGACGCAGGAACAGTTCCATGTAGGCATCCACACGGTTGTTGACAGCGTGCATCATCAGGTGGGACAGGGAGCCGCGGAACTCGGGGCTGATGCCCTCCATGGGCAGCTCCTTGGTGTCGATGATGGTGTAGTTGGCGCAGACCTTGGGCAGGAACCGGGCAACACGCTCAGCCAGAGGACGCTGCTCGTCTTCACCCATGAACAGAGTGACAGGGGTATCATCCACCAGGATCTCCTGCATGCCGTGGAAGAACTCGGGGCAGGTGATGGACTTGGTACGGATCCACATCTGCTCTTCCCAGTAGCACATGGCATAGGAGTAGGTAGCGCCCCACTGGTTGCCGGCACCCACGAAGTAATGGGGCAGATCGGGGTGATCCTTCAGGAAAGCGACCTTGTTCTTGGCATAGTCATATGCCCAGGCATCGGCTGCCTTCTCGATCTCCACCAGGCCCTGTGCCAGGTGTGCTTCCATTTCCTTGTTGTAGCGCTCGTACTCGGGGAATTCGCCGTTCTTGTACATCAGGTAGTTGGCAACCATGTAGAACTTCAGCTGCTCATTCTTGGGGTACAGAACCAGATGATCCCACTTGCCCTCCTGAGTCAGGGTGGAGCCGGGGGTATCGATGAAGGCGATAACGCGGACGCCGTCTGCCTTGATCTTGTCGATCAGCTGAACCATTTCCTTGGTATTGCCGGAAACAGTGGAGTAAATCA
>JAXJVC010000042.1:0-7638 GCA_036308745.1 Oscillospiraceae bacterium
AAAAAAGCGCATTTGCTATATTTTATTGATGACAATAAGAGGGAGCTTATCCTGCGCGTGGCGAGAAAAGTAAAGAATGTTCCCGAAGCGTTTCCCTTAGAAGCGCTCAGTAAAATCTATGCAAAGTATTACTTCGACTTTACCATAAAGTTATCCGGTATCTGGGAAGCTACATTGGTATGGTGCGAAGAAACGCCCAGAAAATCTCCAAAGGAAATGTCGGAGATCATTACAAACCTGATGAAGTGATCGGATTGAAAGTCCTAAGCAAGCATATATAAGCACCAACGCTCTTCGCGTGGTTTTCGTGAAACAAAAGTCCCCAAATTCCCAGCGGAATTTGGGGACTTGAAGTTAAAGCGCTTCCACAATGGTGCCGCCGCCGATTACCAGGTCGCCCTGATACAGCACGACAGCCTGACCGGGGGTCACGGCCCGCTGGGGGGTATCAAATTCCACCCGGGCGAAGCCGTTTGCTTCGGGATAGACGGTGGCAGGATGCTCCTGCTGGCTGTGGCGGATCTTTGCGGTGACCCGCATAGGTTCTGCCAGGGCAGGGAAGGGGTACCAGTTCCAGTGATCGGCTCGAAGGGCGGGGGAGAACAGGGCCTCGTTGGGACCAAGGGTGACGGTGTTCTTCTCCATATTCTTGGCGCAGACATAGGCAGGTGCGCCCAGAGCGATGCCCAGGCCCTTCCGCTGTCCCAGGGTATAGCATACCGCACCCCGGTGCCTGCCGATGACTTTTCCGTTTAAGTCCAGGTAATCACCCTCGGGGTATGACTTGCCGGTGTAGCGGGTGAGGAAAGCAGCGTAATCCCCGTCGGGGACAAAGCAGATGTCCTGGCTGTCGTGCTTGCGGGCATTGACAAAGCCCTGCTCCTCTGCGATCTCTCGTACCTGTGCCTTGGTAAGCTCACCCAGAGGGAATTGGATATGGGCAAGCTGGTTTTGGTCCAGGCAGGCCAGGAAGTAGGTCTGATCCTTGGCAGGGTCTGCCGCTTTATATAAAAGGTATCTGCCGGTGGTGGGGTCCTGCTGGATCCGGGCATAGTGACCGGAGACCACATAATCGCAGCCCAGCTCCATGGCCCGGCGGAGAAGCCGGTGGAATTTCAGAAATTTGTTGCAGTCGATGCAGGGGTTGGGAGTCCGGCCCTGCTCGTAGCTTCGGACGAAGGCCTGAATGACCTTTTCTTCAAAATCCTCCCGGAAATTAAATACATAATGGGGGATTCCCATACGCCGGGCTACGCTGCGGGCATCCTCCACATCGTCAAGAGAACAGCAGGTGCCGGCGGGATCCCGGTCAAGCATTTCATTGTCATACAGCCGCATGGTAGCGCCGATGCAGTCAAAGCCCGCTTTTTGGGTCAGGTACGCCGCCACAGAGCTGTCCACGCCACCGCTCATGCCGATGAGTGCTTTTTTTGCTGTCATTTTGTTACCCTCCCATGGTTTCTTCTTGGAGTATATCAGCGGCTTGTAGGAAAGTCAATGCGGAATTGCTGGAAAGAAAATGTAACAATTTACAACAGAATGCGTCTGGTTTTGTTATTTGTGTCTGAAAAAGAAGGGCTAAAACCAGATCGAACACGGATTTGCGCGTCAGAAAGGATTTTGTCAGAAATAATTTGTTACAAAATTGTAATAAAAATGAAAAAAGGGGTTGCAATTTGTAAACTGCTCTGTTATAATACGTGTACTTACACAAGAAGAGTAAAGGAGTAAGTAGCTATGAAGAAGAGAATTGCATGTTTTGTGTTGACTCTCATCATGCTGGTGAGCCTGGTTCCGACCACCGCGCTCACCGCTTTCGCTGCGGAAAAGAGAACCGTCAGCGATGAAATGGTGGAGTTCATCAAGGTCCGTGAGGGCTTCAGTAAGACTGCCTACAAGGACAACACCCAGTGGTCCATTGGTTACGGCACCAAGAGTGAAGAAGGTGCTACCATTACCAAGGAAGAAGCTGAGGTTGCTCTGAAGAAGGAACTGGCAGAAGTGGATGAGGCGCTGAATAACTTTGCCGCATCCAAGGGCCTGACTTTCACCCAGCAGAAGCACGATGCCCTGGTTTCTTTTACATATAACTGCGGCACCGGCTGGATGAGCGCCAGCGGCAAGTTCTACGACGCAGTTACCAAGGGTTACACGGGCAACGATTTCCTGTATGCCATCGGCCTGTGGGCAAATTCTGCCAGCGTTCTGAACAAGGGCCTGCTGAACCGCCGCATGGCTGAGGCCAATGTTTACCTGAATGGTAAGTATGCCACCTCTGCGCCCAGCAACTATACCTACGTTCTGTTTGATGCAAACGGCGGTTCTGTGGGCGATGCCAAGCTCCAGGCTTATGACAGCACCACCCAGGGCGGTGTGGCTGTGAAGCCCGTCCCCACCAACGGCAAGCTGTATTTCACCGGCTGGTACACCGCAAAGACCGGCGGCGAGCAGGTCACCGTGCTGGATGCTGATGATGCAGAGAAGACCCTGTACGCACACTGGGCCGATGCTGTTACCGTTACCGTTTCCGGCAATTACATCAATGTCCGTGAGAAGGCCAGCGCCAGCGCCGGCACCAAGATCCTGGGTAAGGTTTACATGGGCGACAAGCTGGTCATCACCGAGGTCAACGATAAGGCGACCTGGGGTAAGATTGGCAATGGTGAGCTGGCAGGCGGCTGGATCGCTCTGGAGTACACCAACTACAAGGACGCTCTGAAGAACAAGGAAGAGGATAAGAAGGACGAGGATGACAAGACCGAGCAGGAGAAGCCTGCCGAGGATAAGGTCATCGCTACCGGTGTGGTTTCCAGCACCACCAGCCTGAAGATCCGCAGCGGCCCCAGCACCTCCAAGACCCAGGTGGGCACTCTGACTACCGGCACCAAGGTCAGCATTTTTGAGATCAAGAAGAATGTCAACGGTCACGACTGGGGCCGTATCGACAAGGGCTGGATCTGCCTGACCTATGTGACCCTGAACACCAACAATGACAACTCTTCTTCTGACGATAAATCCGAGTTTGCACCCAACGCTGTTACCATCAAGGCAACTGTGAAAAGTACCACCGGTGCCAATGTCCGTGAAACGGCTGACGTGGACAGCAAGATCGTAGAGAACCTGAAGGATGGCGCTATGGTCGTCGTCACTGAGGTCAAGACTGTCAATGGCCAGGAATGGGGTAAGGTCGAAAAGGGCTGGATACTCATGTCTCAGGTGGAACAGAACGAGACCATCGTGAATTACCGTACCGGCATTGTTGCCAATACCGATAAGGTCAATGTCCGCAGCAAGGCTGGCACCACCAATGCGCTGGTTACTACCCTGACTGCCGGCACTCAGGTCAAGGTCTACAAGCAGACCACCAAGAACGGCGTCAAGTGGGGCCAGATCGATCAGGGCTGGGTCTGCATGACCTACATCAAGCTGGACGGCGCGGAAGAGGATATTCCCACCGAGGAAGAAGATTCTAAGGTTCCCGAGAATGTGATCGCTGTTGGTATCGTCAACAGCAACATCAATCTGAATGTCCGTAAGGGCCCCGGCACAAATTATGACAAGGTCAACTCTCTGGCCACCGGCACCCGGATCGACATCTACGAGGAAGAGACTTCCAAGGGTGTGAAGTGGGGCCGTACCGATTACGGCTGGGTCTGCATGACCTACGTTACCATCATCAAGACCGACGGTGCTTTCGGTGAGGAGGACACTCCCACCGGCGAAGGCACCATGGGTACTGTTGTCAATTGCTCTACCGCATTGAACATCCGCGCCGCAGCCGGCGCAGGCAATGCCCTGGTTGGCACCATTGCTGTGGGTTCCCGGGTTACCGTTTACCAGACCACTAAGGTCAACGGTGTGGAATGGGGTCGTATCGACAAGGGCTGGGTCTGCATGACCTACATCCAGTTGGATGTCAACGGTGGCAACACCACCGGCGGCACCACTGGCGGTACTACCGGCGGCAACACCTCCGGCAACACCAACGGTGTCATGACCGGCATCATCGTCAATGCAAATACTGTCAATGTCCGCTCTGCTGCAGGCGTTGGCAATACTCTGGTCACTACTTTGGCCCTGGGCACCAAGGTCAATGTTTATGAGCAGGTCACCAAGGACGGCGCTCCCTGGGGCCGCATTGATCAGGGCTGGGTCGCTATGCGGTATGTCTCTCTGACTGCTGTGGGCGGCACCACCAGCGGCACTGCTGGAACTCCCAGTGCCCCCAGCACCGGCGCTATCGGCACCGGCTACGTCAACTCCACCATCGACCTGAACGTCCGTTCCGGACCCGGTCTGAACTTTGCGAAGACCGGCGTACTGAAGAGGGGCACCATGGTCAACGTTTACCAGCAGCAGACCAACGACGGTCTGATCTGGGGCCGCGTTGATCAGGGCTGGGTCTGCATGAACTATGTTACCATGACATCCTCTGTTTCCACCGGCAAGGGCGTTATGGGCCAGATTGCCCGCTGCGGCCGCGCTGTCAATGTCCGTAGCGCACCCGGCACCGGTAACGCACTGGTTGGCACCATCCTGGTCGGCACCCGCGTTGAGATTCTGGAGACCACTGACTACAACGGTCAGGAATGGGGCCGCGTGGCCCAGGGCTGGATCAGCATGTACTATGTCCTGCTGGATTCCGAGCTGCCTCCTGCCGGCGACGTGAACAACGGCAACACCGGTAATGCTGGCAACACCGGCAACACCGGCAATACCGGAACCACCCAGACCAGCTTCGCCTACGACAAGGTCATCGCATCCGGTGTGATCGCCAACGCTGAGGGCGCCAATGTTCGTCAGGAGCCCAACGGCACTGTTGTAGCTACTCTGGAAAAGGGCACCACTGTTCTGATCACGGAATACAAGACCGTGGAGAATACTAAGTGGGCAAACACCGAGAAGGGCTGGGTCCTGATGGAGCGCATCGCCGAAGCCGATGAGGTCACCGGCACTATCCAGACCGAAACCAATGTCCGTAAGGGTCCCGGTACAGATTACGAGGTTGAGAAGACTCTGAAGGCGGGCGATGAGGTCACTGTTGTTGCTCAGATCACTGTCAGCGGTGAGAAGTGGGGCAAGATCGAGAACGGCGGCTGGATCCTGATGGTTTCCGTCAAGGCTGGCGTAAAGCCTACAGCTGAGGACGCAAGCACTGCCAGCGGAACCACCAATTCCGAGGCTGAGGTCGAGGAGACCACCGAGTCCACCGAGACCACAGAGACTGCCGAGGTCGTTGAGGAGACTACCGAGGCAACTGCTTCCACCGAAGCCGGCTCCCTGGAATGGGCAAACTAATATAACACCGCATCCCCACAGGTCAAGCCTGTGGGGATGTTTTTTGTCGAAGAATCTTGAATCCAGTTGTTTTTTGTTGTATGATAGAAAAATAACGATCCATCAGGAGGAATACCCATGAGCTACGCTGACGAGCTTTACAAGAAAACGTGCCTGGACATTCTGGAAAACGGCTTCTCTGACGAGGGACTGGAAGTCCGGCCCCACTGGGCTGACGGCACTCCCGCCCATACCATCAAGAAATTCGGCGTGGTGAACCGCTACGACCTTTCCAAGGAATTTCCCATTATGACCCTGCGCCGCACCTACTGGAAGTCCGCGGTGGATGAGCTGCTGTGGATCTGGCAGAAAAAGTCCAACCGTATCTGCGACCTGGGCAGCCATGTCTGGGACGAATGGGCCGGCGAGGATGGCACCATCGGCAAGGCATACGGTTATCAGCTTGGCATCAAGCATCACTACAAAGAGGGCGACATGGACCAGGTGGACCGGGTGCTGTTCGATCTGAAGCACAACCCCGCTTCCCGCCGGATCATGACCAACATCTATAACTTTGCAGACCTCCATGAGATGAACCTGTACCCCTGCGCTTATTCTATGACCTTCAACGTCACCGGCAATAAGCTGAATGCCATTCTGAACCAGCGGTCTCAGGATATGCTCACCGCAAATAACTGGAATGTGGTGCAGTATGCGGTGCTGACCCACATGATGGCCCAGGTCTCGGGCCTGGAGGTGGGTGAATTCGTCCACGTCATTGCCGACTGCCACATCTACGACCGCCATATTCCTGCAGTCAAGGCCATGCTGGAGCGGGAGGGCTTTGCGGCTCCTACCTTCAAGATGGATGAGAGCATCACGGATTTCTACCGGTTTACCAAGGATTCTTTCAAGATGGAGAATTATCAATTCCATCCCTTTGATTTTGAGATCCCTATGGCGATTTGAGGTGTTTTATGGAACTGATCGTAGCTGTATATGATGACTGGGGTATTGGCTGCTGCGGCACCCAGCCCATTGCGCTGTCTGCAGACCGGAAATTCTTCCGGGAGACCACCCGGGGGGCCATGGTCATTGCGGGCAGAAAGACCATCGGTGATTTCCCCGGACAAAAACCCCTGCCCGGCCGCGTGAATATTGCGCTGACCCGGCAGGAACTGGAAATCCCCGGCTTTACGGTTTGCCACAGCCCTGAGGAGGCGGTGGAGATGGCCAAAAACGCGGAACGTTGCTTCGTCATCGGCGGCGGAAGCATTTACCGGCAGATGCTCCCTTACTGTGACACCGCCTATATCACCAAAGTCCACACTACCACCGAATCCGACACCTATTTCCCCAATCTGGATGAGGATGGACAGTGGTACATTGCCCAGACCCTCCAGAGCGGAGAAGAAAATGGCATTTCTTATGAGATGCTGCTGTATAAGCGGAAATAACAGGAACGCCTGACGGTTAACCGTCAGGCGTTATCATTTCAATCTCTGTCTGGAAATACTGCTCCTGGAAACGGACTTTCCGTTCAATCTCCTCTTTGGAGAAGACGATTCCTTCCGGGGCTACCACCCATTTGTCCTCCACGTCGTCTTTGCGGTGGATAACGGCGATGACTTTCCCGGTGAAACTGCTGACAGGATCGTCCACGCCCAGAATATAGGCGTCCTGTTCCTCACCGTCCGGGGCCATGATGCCCTCGATGAATCCGTAATTGATGGCGTAATCAATGTCCGGGTGTTTCGGATGGTATGTGCCAAGGGGCCGGTCAACGGTTACGGTGACGGTTTTGCCGATCATTTTGTTCCCTCCATAATTTCCCGTTGAACTTTTTTGGGAAGGCTGGCCACCACGGTCTCATAGGCATGGTCGATCATCATGGGCAGCTCCTCTGCCGGGAATTTGTTCAGATAGATGGTGTTCCAATAGGGCTGCTGCACCGGGGGACAGTGATACCCCCGTACCACCACGCCGGGATAGGCCTGCCGGAACATCTGGCCTGAGAAGGCTGTGCATTTCAGGGTCACCATATCCGGGTACACCTGGGCGAAAATTTTACCCATGACCTTATAGCAGATGGGCCATTCCCCAAAGGGATAGGTTTCCATGGTCTTGGATTTGGCGAGGCAGTAGGCTTTGATTTCCTCAGTGTTCATCTGAATACCTCATCCAGGGTCAATGTGGGCATCGACCCCTACGGTTATTTTTTCTTAGCAGTCCGCTTCTGAGCAGACCCTGCCTTTTTGGGAGGGGCCTTGGGAGCGGGCTTTTTGCTTGCAGGCTTGGCGGCAGGCTTTTTTGCCCCTGCCTTGGGTGGGGGCGCGGTATAGCCGCCGGCCTTCGGGGGGA
>JAXJVC010000043.1:0-5788 GCA_036308745.1 Oscillospiraceae bacterium
ATCAGGGTATATGCAAGTTTTCAGGGTGATCAGTCGAAGTCAACCTCAACGTCCAGGTTGTCAGCAACATTCTGCTTGAAGGCTGCGATTGCCTCCTCGTAGGTCTTCTCACCGGCAGTGTACTGACGGACCTGGTCACGCCAGTAGGAGTTGATGGTCTCGTCGTACTGGGTCAGGCACTTGCCGTTTGCGTACTGGTTGGCAGGAACGAAGACATCGAACATATTCTGGCCGCCCAGGAATTCCAGCTCACCATTGGACATAGCCATAACGGTACCGGAAGCAACACAGTCCTTGGTGCCGCCTTCGCCGAAGGTAGTGCCGTTCGCCCACATATACTGCAGGCCGTTCTCGGTGCAGTCCAGGGTGATCCAGTGGATGATCTGGCCGATGGCTTCCTTGTTGGGGGAGTCATTGTTGGCCAGCAGCCAGGTGCCGCCCCAGAAGAAGCCCACGGGAGGTGCGCAGATCGCCCAGTCGCCATAGGTGCCTTCGCCAACAGCAGCGCCGCCGCAGTTGGGAGCCAGGGTGTAGTTGATCAGCCATGCGGGACCGAAGAAGCCGAAGATGCCCTGTGCGCCTTCACCCTTCATGTCAGCGAACCAGCCGTCAGTCCAGTCCTGGGTGTCGTTGTGATAGCCGTTGTCCTTCAGTTCCTTGGACAGATCCAGGAAAGCTTCACGCTTGGGATCGATGTTCAGCTTGCCGTCAACGATCCAGCCTGCGTCGGAGCTGTTTTCCACAGCGTGCCACAGGTCACCGTCGCCGGAGATGATGCCGTAGCCCTTAGCCTTCAGGGTAGCGGCTGCTTCATAGAACTTATCCCAGTTGCCGGAGCCGGAGCCAATAGCCTCAGCGATAACAGCGGGATCATCGGTGCCGAAGACGTCCTTGGCGATGGAGCGGCGGTAAATGAAGGCGCCGCCGGTTGCCTGGTAACCCAGAGCAACGACCTTGCCGTCCTCGGGACGGGTGCCGATATCCACGGAGTACTGAGCAATGTCAGCAGCAGCGATGTCAGCATCGATGTCGATGCCCAGATCCGCATAGGGAGCAGCAAACTTGGCAGCATCGCCCTGAGCATACTTCAGAATGAATGCGGCCTCGGCACAGTACAGGTCGGGAGCATCAGCGCCGCCGGCTGCCAGAGCCTGGTCCAGAGCGGGCTGGTACAGGCCGTCGGTAGTAGCAATAATGGTGGTCTTGATTTCGTACTTCTCAGCGAAGTCGGGGTGCAGTTCCAGGTATCTGTCGATCATCTTGGGAACTTCGTCGGTGAAGGACCAGATATTCAGAACAGTTTTGCCGGGGTCTTCAACAGGTGCTTCCGTTGCTGCGGGTGCATCAGCCTTGGGAGCCTCGGTAGCTACAGGTGCGGTGCTACCTCCACATGCGGCCATAGACAGAACCATAACCAAAGCCATCAGTAAAGCAATCAGTTTCTTCATGTTTTTTCCTCCTTAACATTTTTTCCTGGTAGAGTAACGTTGTTGTCTAACCAGAGTAGATTATAGAATAACGTCCTCATGCATTTATCATACCCCCTGTTGGTTATAATGTCAATCTTCACTTTGTTTTCGGAGTCATTTTTAGATATTTCACCTAATGGTAACGTATCCAGTTGTTGCTTTTTACAATTTCTTAACATTTTATACCGGATTTTTATGCAATATCGCAACTCACCTCATTGCATTCAAACAGGATTTGTGGTATGGTTTTATCAAACCATACAGGGGGTACACGATGATCTATTTAGACTATGCCGCTTCTTCCCCGCCCTTTCCTCAGGTGATCGAAAAAATGGACGCCACCGCCCGGGAACACTTCGGAAATCCCAGTGCCCTCCACATAGCCGGCGCAGGTGCCAGAGCGATCCTCCAGGATAGCCGCAGACAGATTGCCCAAAGTCTCCGGGTCCGACCCGAGGAAGTTTATTTCACCTCCGGCGGTACGGAATCCAACAATTGGGCTGTTCAGGCAGGCTGCACCCCCGGCAGGCACCACATCGTCTGCTCCGCCGCAGAGCATAGCTCCGTGCTGGAAGCTGTCCGCCGGATGCAGCGGCGGGGCTATGAGGTCACCTGGCTGAACCCCGACCCCGACGGCCGCATATCCCCCGATACCGCAGAGGCTGCCCTGCATCCTGGCACCGCCCTGCTGTGCGTGCAGGCCGTCAACAACGAAACCGGCGTCCTGCAGGATGTGGATGCCCTGGCCCAGGCCGCCCGCAGCCACAATGTCCCCTATTTTTGCGACGGGGTGCAGAGCTTCGGCCATGTTTCCCAGGACCTGCACAAGGCCGACCTAATCTCGCTCTCTGCTCACAAGCTGGGCGGACCCCGGGGCATCGGCTGTCTGGTGGTGCGCCAGCCCCGTCAGATGCTGCCCATGATCCTGGGAGGCGGTCAGGAATTTGGACTGCGGTCCGGTACGGAAAACCTGCCGGCCATCGCCGGTTTTTCCCTGGCGGCAGAGCTTATCTGCCAACAGCTTTCTCAGGAACAGCAGCGAATCCAGGATCTGCGGGCTTTGCTGGAAAAGGGCCTTCGCAGCATCTGCCCCGAGATCCAAATCGCCGGAGAAAATGCCTGTCGAAGCGGCATCACCTTCTCCCGGTTCCCTGGGATCTCCGCTGAGGAAATGGTCATGCGTCTGGATCTGAAGGGCATCTGTGTCTCTCCCGGCGCTGCCTGTGCCGCCCGGAACGCCGGACCCTCCCATGTGCTGCTGTCCATGGGATATTCCCCAAAGGAGGCCGCGGAGTTCGTCCGTTTCTCCCCCCGGCCGGGAAACCACCGTTGGAGAGATCCACGAGACCCTGGCTGCCATCGGGGAGATCTGCAGAAAACGATTCTGAAGCCGCAAAGACGCAACGCTACCATTGCACCCGTGAAATTTCCTGCTATAATTGAAACAAGAGACCATATCCGGGAGGTGCGCCATGCTGGATCTTAACAACCTGCAAAATTACCGGGAAGATAACCGGATCGAAGCAAAGCAGGCCCTGGGCGGTCTTCCGGAAAGCATTTGGGAGACCTACTCCGCCTTTGCCAACGCCGAGGGCGGTGTCATCCTGCTGGGCGTAGAAGAACTCTCCGACAAATCCCTCCACGCACTGGACCTGCTGGACCCCCAGTGGCTCATCGACGATTTCCGGACCATCCTGAACGACCCCATGCGGGTCAGTGCAAATATCCTTGCAGAGGAAGACGTGCAGATCCACCAAGTAGACGGCAAGCGCATTATCGCTATCACCGTTCCCAAGGCAGATCCCTCGCAAAAACCTGTCTACATCGAAAATAACCCCTACCGTGGTACCTACCGCCGCTGCGGCGAGGGAGACTACCGCTGCGTCCGGGAGGAAGTGGATGCCATGCTTCGGCAGCAATCCCACACCTGCCCATAGATCTCTATCATCTGAAAAGGAGGACATCTGTATGAAAATCCAATTTATCGGCGCCACCCATGAGGTCACCGGAAGCTGCACCCTGCTGGAAGTGGGCGGACGGTACTATCTGGTGGACTGCGGCATGGAGCAAGGCACGGATGTATTCCAGAACATCCCCCTGCCGGTGGCCGCCAATGCCATCGAGGCTGTGTTCCTGACCCACGCCCACATTGACCATTCCGGTATGCTGCCCAAGCTCTGCAAGGACGGCTTTAAGGGACCCATCTACGCCACCGAAGCCACCTGTGACCTGTGCAGCATCATGCTCCGGGATTCCGCCCATATCCAGGAATCCGAAGCCCAGTGGCGCACCCGGAAAGCGGAGCGGGCTGGCGGGGAACCGGTGCTGCCCACCTATACTCTCCAGGACGCCCAGGATGCCATCCATCTGCTCCGGCCCTGCCGGTATTTAGAACCCATTCGCGTCGCCGAGGGCATCGTCCTGCGGATGACGGATATCGGCCATCTTTTAGGCTCCGCCGCCATCGAGCTGTGGCTGACGGAAAGCGAGGAGACCCGGAAGATCGTCTTCAGCGGCGATGTCGGCAACACAAATCAGCCCCTCCTCCGGGATCCCCAGAAGGTGGGCGAAGCGGATTACCTGGTCATCGAATCCACCTATGGCGACCGTCTCCACGCCCGTGAACGGGGAGATGCGGTGCAGGAGCTGGCAGAGTGCATCCAGCGGGCCTTTGACCGGGGCGGCAATGTGGTGATCCCCTCCTTTGCCGTTGGCCGTACCCAGGAAATGCTCTACGCCATTCGGGAGATCAAGCAGCGGGGCCTGGTAACAGGACACGACGGCTTCCCGGTGTATGTGGACAGTCCCCTGGCGGTGGAAGCCACAGGCATCTTCCTTCAGTCCCACGAAAGCAACTTTGACGAGGAAACCCTTGCCGTGATCAACCAGGGCGTAAACCCCATCTGGTCCGAGGGTGTCACCCTTTCCGTTACTTCTGATGAATCCAAGCTGATCAACCTGGACCCCAAGCCCAAGGTGATCCTGTCCGCCAGCGGTATGTGTGAGGCCGGCCGAATCCGCCACCACCTGAAACACAACCTGTGGCGTAAGGAGAGCATCATCCTGTTTGTAGGCTATCAGGCCGAGGGGTCTCTTGGCAGGAAACTCCAGAACGGAGCAAGCTCCGTCAAGCTCTTTGGCGAGGACATCGCCGTCAATGCGGAGATTGCCACCCTCCACGGCACCTCCGGCCATGCAGACAAGGACGGCCTGCTGAACTGGCTGGCTGGCTTCCGGGAGAAGCCCAAAACGGTCTTTGTAAATCATGGTGACGATGCCTGCTGCGAAGCCTTCCGGGCCACCCTGGACAGCATGGGCTACTATGCAGAAGCTCCCTACAGCGGTACGGAGTACGACCTGCTGACCGGCAAACTCACCGCCTACACCGAGGGCGTAAAAATCGACCGGGCGGCTGCCTTCAAGGGCGGCAAGCGCGCCCAGGCGGTCTACGAAGAACTGGTGGCAGCGGCAGAGGAACTGTTGGCTGTGGTCAAAAAACGCCGGGGCAATACCAACAAGGACAATGCCAAGCTCACCGCCCAGATCCGCAGCCTGATCTCCAAATGGCGGAATTAAACAGACATTTCCCCCTTGTATCTCTGTAGGGCGGGGTCATGACCCCGCCGACCAGCCAGCGTATCGAATCCTACAGGACAAACGAAATTCTATCCCACAATAGAACGAGCCGGGAAGCCACCGCTTCCCAGCTCGTTTTTTTCTATTCATGCATTAAATACGTACTTATCCAGTCTGGCAAATGCCTCCTGTACCCGGCTTAGGGGCAGGGCCAGATTCACCCGCAGGTGGCACTTCCCGTGGAACTGGCGGCCGTCCTGAAGGGCAACGCCCACATCCCAGCAGGCGTGTTCCACATCGTCGATGGTCTTCCCGTGGGAAGCGCACCACTTGGTGCAGTCCAGGAACAGCATATAGGTACCCTGGGGGCGGCTGACTTCCACGCCCTCAAAATGCTCGGCGATATACTTGCAGGCGTAGTCCACATTGCCAGTCAGCACCTGCCGCAGCTCGTCCACCCACTGGTAGCCCTCGTCCTTGTAAGCACCGATCAGAGCGTGCATGGAAAGGACGTTCATGGAATTGTAATGGGACAGGGAGTCTTCCTTTTCCATCCGGTCCTTCAGCCAGGTGTTGTATACGATGGAGTAGCTGCCTACCAGGCCCGCCAGATTGAAGGTCTTACTGGGGGCATACATAGCCACGGTACGCATCCGGGCGTCCTCGCTGACGGACTGGGTGGGAATGTGCTTGTACCCCTCCAGGATCAAGTCGGACCAAATCTCGTCAGAGATAACATAGAC
>JAXJVC010000044.1:0-9380 GCA_036308745.1 Oscillospiraceae bacterium
ACACCGCCCGGCCCTACCACAAGGGCTGCAGCGAGACTGTCCTGCGCCAGGCACTCACCAGCCGCTACCCCCGGGATCAGTACATCCTGACCAACAAGCTGTCCCCCGGCTGCTTTGAAAAGGAGGAGGATATCCTCCCCTTCTTCCAGTCCCAGCTGGATTCCTGCGGTGTGGAATACTTTGACTTCTACCTGTTCCACGCCAACTCCGCCAAGCGCCACCAGTTCTTCACTGAGACCCGGGCCTATGACATTGCCCAGGAGCTGAAGGCCCAGGGCAAGATCCGCCACGTGGGTATGTCCTTCCACGACACCGCCGAGGTGCTGGATCAGATCCTCACCGACCGTCCCGAGATTGAGGTGGTGCAGCTGCAGTTTAACTACGCCGACTACCTGGACCCCAAGGTCCAAAGCAAGGCCTGCTACGATGTCTGCGTCAAGCACGGAAAGCCTGTTCTGGTGATGGAGCCTGTCAAGGGTGGCTCTCTTGTGAACCTGCCCCCCAAGGCCCTGGATCTGCTGGAAAACGGCAGCCCCGCCAGTTACGCCATCCGGTTCGCCGCCAGCTTTGACAATATCGTCATGGTTCTCTCCGGCATGAGCGATATGGCCCAGGTCCGGGACAACATCAGCTACATGAAGGACTTCCAGCCCCTTTCCCAGGCCGAGTTTGCCCTTATCGACACCCTGCGCACCCACTACCAGGCCCAGCACCGGATCCCCTGCACCGCCTGCCGCTACTGCACCGACGGCTGTCCCGCGGGGATTGATATCCCCGAGCTGTTCGCCTGCCTCAACGACAAGCATCAGGAGCAGGAGGGTGCCGATGCACACTATGCTGCCTTCCCCGTCAAGGCCGATGCCTGCGTGGAATGCGGCCAGTGCGAAGCCGCCTGTCCCCAGCACCTGCACATCCGGGAGCTTCTGAAGGAAGTTCACAATGCCTTTGATGCCTGAAAACATTGAATTTCCTCCCTATTCTGCGATTCTCCTTGCATTTTTCCAAAGTGCATGATAGAATGTTTGGATGAAAACTATGCTTTTTGATAGAAAGGGAGGGATATGCTTGAAGCGACGTCTGGCAGTTCTGCTGCTTTGCTGTCTGCTGTTTACCGTCATCGTCTTACCGGCGTCTGCCGAAAGCTCCGCCACCAAGGTCCAGACCTATGTCACCGTCACTCCCGAGGGCGACTGTCTGGTGAGCATGACCGCCACGCTCCACCTGGAATCGGCGGAGGACAGCCTGACCTTCCCCCTGCCCGCCAATGCCAAGGACATCACCATGAACGGCCAGTCCGCCCGCACCACCAAGGGAGATTCCGCCATCCTGGTGGATCTGAGCCGGGCCACCGGCGGCCTGATCGGTGACTTCACCGTAGCTTTCTCCTTTACCATCCCCGATGCCGTCAAGCTTTACGTCAGCGAGGAGACAGACAAGGAGATGGTGGAGAACGGCAAGCCCCTGCTGATCCTGACCGTTCCCCTTCTCAACGGTTTTTCCCATCCTGTCCAGTCCCTGGAGTTTATCGTCACCCTTCCCGGTGACATCGCCTATTACCCCAACTTCACCAGCACCTACCGTCAGACCAGCATCGGCTCTGACCTGGAATACGACATCGACAAGAAGATGCTCTCCGGTCACAGCATCGTCCCTCTGAACGACCACGATTCCGTTACCATGACCATGGTGGTCCCCCAGGAGATGTTCCCCACCGTCAGCACCTACCGCCGGGTGGGCAACCCGGAAGTGGTCCCCATGCTGATCTGCGCGGGACTGGCTCTGCTGTACTGGCTGATTTTCCTGCGGACCCTGCCCCTGATCCGCCGCCGCAGCGTCACGCCCCCCGAGGGTCTCAGCGCCGGCGAGATCGGCTGCCACCTGACCCTGGCCGGCGGCGATCTGACCATGATGGTCATGAACTGGGCCCAGCTTGGTTACATCCTGATCCAGCTTGACGGCCATGGCCGGGTGCTTCTGCACAAGCGGATGGACATGGGCAACGAACGCAGCCTCTTTGAGGTCCGCATTTTCAAGACCCTCTTTGGCACCCGCCGGGTGGTGGACGCCACCGGCATCCCCTACGCCAAGCTGTCCCGGAAGGTTTTTGCCATGATCCCCGGCGAGCGGAGCCTGCGCAAGGAAGGCCCCGGCAGCATGAAGGTCTTCCGGGCCCTGTGCTGCGGCAGCCAGGTCTTCTGCGGCATCTGCGTGGCCATGAACATGACTTCTATCCTGATCCTGCAGGTGATGTTCTCCCTCATCCTGGGCGCCTTCGGCGCCATCTCCGCCTGGCAGATCCAGGAGATCGCCTACCGTACCCACCTCCGGGGCAAGACCCGGGTGTATATCGGTCTGGTGTGCATCCTGATCTGGATCATCCTGGGTATCCTCTGCGGCCAGTGGATCATCCCCCTGTGCGCTGTTCTGGGCCAGATGCTTGCCAGCTACTTCGCCGCCTATGGCGGACGGCGCAGCGACATCGGCCGCCACGATGCCGGTCAGATCCTGGGCCTGCGGCATTACCTGAAGCGCATCCCCAAGGAAGAGATCCAGCGGCTCACCAAGACCGATCCGGATTACTTCTTCAACATGGCCCCCTACGCCCTGTCTCTGGGCATCATCCATCCCTTCGCCAGCAACTTCGGCTCCAAAAAGCTGGAGCAGTGTCCCTACCTGATGACCCGGGTCCACGGCAAGCGCACCGCCGCCGAGTGGGCAGAGCTGATGGCCCAGGCAGCGGACATGATGGACGCCCGCTACCGCCGGATGGAGATTGAGAAGTGGACCGCTGTCCAGGTCCGCACCGTCTCCCGCCCCCGCAGATAACGTTTTTGACCCACGGATTATTCCGTGGGTCATTTTTTGTCCTTTTCCTTTCCCCATTCCTGTGCTAAAATAGACCCAACAAAGTTAGTGAGGCAACTATATGGATACCTGCATTATTTTCTGCGCCGCCGAATTCGACTGCCTTGCCCGTCCCATCCGGGAAACAGACTGCGTCATTGCCGCCGATGGCGGCCTGCGGCACACCCAGAAGCTGAATATCACCCCGGATGTTGTCCTGGGGGACTTCGATTCCCTGGGCTTTGTCCCCCAGGGGGCCAACGTGTTCCCGGTGGAGAAGGACGACACCGATACCATGCTGGCGGCCCGCCAGGGCCTGACAATGGGATGCCGGGAATTTCTATTTTACGGCAGTCTGGACGGTCCCCGGCTGGACCACACCGTAGCCAATTTCCAGACCCTGCAGTTCCTGGCGGACCGGGGCGCGGTGGGCTATCTCATTGGAAAAGACTATCTGGTCACCGTGGTCAAAAACGGAAGCATCTCCTTTCCCGCCGGGCGGGAGGGGACGGTCTCCCTGTTCTGCCTGGGGCCGGATGCCCATGGGGTCACTCTGAAAGAACTCTATTACCCCCTGGAAAACGGCACCCTGACCTCCGGATTCCCTTTGGGGGTCAGCAACCATTTCACAGAAAAACCTGCTGAAATTTCCGTGACCAAGGGCAGTCTCCTGGTCCTCTGGGACAGAAAGAACGGTTTTCCCGTTAGATAACAGCCTTTCCGCAGAGACCGTCCACCTTTTACAACTGCAAGGTGATAGTATGTTAACCTACGAATTAAACAAATCCCCCGGTGTTCCTCTATATGAAGCGTTGTACCGCTGCATCCGCAGCGATATTCTCTCCGGGAACCTGAAACCCGGGGAAAAACTGCCCTCCAAGCGGGCTTTGGCGGAAAATCTGGAGGTCAGCAAGATCACCGTAGAAACTGCCTACAGCCAGCTCCTGTCCGAGGGCTTTATCCGCTCCCGGGAAAAGGTGGGCTACTTTGTGGAAGCCGTGGAGCGCAGCGCCCGTCCCCAGCCCCCGGCGGAGCAGCCTGCGGAGCAGCCCCGGCAGGAGCTTCTGCTGGATCTCACCGCCAACGGCACCGAGCATTTCCCCTTCTCCGTCTGGAGCCGGCTCCAGCGGGAGGTCATGCTGGATCACGGGCAGCAGCTTCTGGCGCCTCTTCCCAATCAGGGCATCCCGGAGCTGCGCCAAGCTATCGCCCAGCATCTTGCCGCCTTCCGGGGCATGGAGGTGGATCCCCGGAACATCCTCATCGGTGCGGGAACGGACTTTCTGTATAACCTGCTCATCCAGCTTCTGGGCCGGGATAAGGCCTACGCCGTGGAGGAGCCGGGCTACGGCAAGATCCGCAAAATCTACGCCGCCGGCGGTGTGGAGTGTATCAGCGCACCCATGGACGACAAGGGCGTCCGCCCGGACCGGCTGGGCCGGGCCCAGGTCCTCCACATTTCCCCCTCCCACCATTTTCCCACAGGCCTGGTGACCCCGGTAAGCCGCCGGAAAGAGCTGCTGAACTGGGCTGCGGACGGAGGAAAATGGATCATCGAGGATGACTACGACAGTGAGTTCCGCTTTGATGCCCACCCCATGCCCGCCATGCAGTCCCTGGACCCCCAGCGGGTAATCTATATGAACTCCTTCTCCAAGGCCCTGGCTCCCTCCATCCGCATCAGCTATATGGTCCTGCCTCCCGCTCTGATGGCTGCCTTCCAGAAAAAACTGGGCTTTTACAGCTGTACGGTTCCCAGCTTTGAGCAGTACACCCTGTCCCGGTTTCTGAGCCGGGGACACTTTGAAAAGCACCTGAACCGGATGCGGAAATTTTATAAAAACCGACGCAATACCGTGATTTCCATGCTGAAAACCTGCGCCTTTTCCCACCAGCTCACCATTCTGGAGCAGGACGCAGGCCTGCATTTTCTGCTGAAGGTGGACACAGAGCTGTCCGATGATGCCCTGACCCAACGTCTGGAAGCCGCAGGCATCCGGGTCCGGATGCTCAGCAGCTACTATCACGACCAGCCTCAGACCCATCGCCGGTGTCTGGTGGTGAACTACTCCGGCCTGAAGGAAGACGCCCTGGCAAAGGCCCTGGAGATGCTTCCCGGCATCCTGCAAAATGGGTGACATATTCTTCTTGCCTTTTTGTCCGGCGGCAGATATAATATTATGTAAAGTATGACATTGAAAGGAGGGGACGATATGGCGCCAAAGCGTTCCACATACCGGGGCTGTCTTCTGGGTCTGGCAGTGGGAGATGCCATGGGCTACACCGTGGACAACCGCAGCTGGCAGGAAATTCAAGAGGATTACGGCCCCAACGGCCTTCTTGGCTATGACCTGGTCAATGGCTATGCCGATGTCACCTCCTATACCCAATTGGCGGCCTTTACCTGCAACGGCCTGCTTCTGGGACTGACCCGGGGGCAGATGCTGGGCAAAATGGCCCCCTTTGTGAAATACATTGGCCTGAGCAGCCGGGAATGGGCTGCGTCCCAGCGTCCCTGGGGCCGTCCGGACAAGACCTTCTGCTGGCTGCTGCACCAGAGTGACCTGTGCCGCCGTCACTGCATGGATACCCGAATGCTGGATACCCTTGGCCGGAACAAAATCGGCACCCCGGAAGATCCTCTGAACAACTTCCCCACCCCCGGCAGCATCACCAGCGCGGTGGGCGTGGGGCTGTTCTTTGATCACGACCGGATGGACCAGCAGGAGATCGACCTGTTGGGCGCGGAAGCGGTGGCCCTGACCCACGGCAGCCCCACCGCCTTTTTGACCGGTGCAGTGGTATCCCATATCATCAGCCGCGCCCTGCGCCACCCGGAGACCCGGCTGAAGGCCCTGTTCACCGAAGCAGTGGAGGCCATGAAGGACCAGTTCGGCCACCAGTACAGCCAGGCCTTTGAGATCGGCAATCTGGTGCGCCATGCCATCACCTACGCCGAATCGGATAATCTGAATCAGGCCGAGGTCATGGAGCGTCTGCGCTGCGATAACGCCGCCCAGGTGCTGGCAGGCGCGGTATATGCCTGTCTTGCCAGCCGGGGAGATTTCGACAGCGCCATGATCATCGCTGTGAACCACTCCGGCCGCAGCGCGGCAGTAGGCGCTCTGGTGGGCGCCATCCTGGGTACCCGACTGGGCGAGGAAGCCTTGCCTGAGTTTTATATTGAATGTCTGGAACCCGCCCAGACCCTCCGGGAGCTGGCGGACGACCTGTTCCACGGCTGCCCCATGGAGATGGGCAACAAACTCTTCGACCTGGACTGGGATCGAAAATATCTCCACGGCGGGAAATAAGCTGAAAATGTTGTCATCCCGAGCGAGCATAGCGAGTCGAGGGATCTTTGCACGGATTATAGTACGGTGCTCCCAATCAGTGCGAAGATCCCTCGGCTCCGTTTACACTCCGCTCGGGATGACAGGCTTTGGGTTACAATTGAAAGGTTTTATCCATGAAAAACGTGAGAAAAATGGTCCTTGCCAGCCTGTTTGCGTCCCTCACCGCGGTCTGCGCCTGGATCAGCATTCCCATCCCCCCCATTTCCTTTACCCTGCAGACCTTTGCGGTGTTTTTGACCCTGGCGGTTCTGGGGGGAAAATGGGGAACCGTGAGCATTTTGCTGTATCTGCTGCTGGGCGTGGTGGGTCTTCCGGTGTTCGCCGGATTCCGGGGCGGTATCTCCGCCCTGCTGGATGCCACCGGCGGCTTCCTCTGGGGTTTCCTGGCTGCTGCGGGGATCTACTGGCTGCTGGAAAAGCTGGGAAAGGTCCCGGCGATGGTCCTGTCCATGGCTGTTTGTTACGCCTGCGGCTGCTGGTGGTTCTCCCGCTACGCCGGGGGCATGGGTGTCTGGGCAGCTATGCTCACCTGCGTGGTGCCTTATCTGATCCCCGATGCCGTGAAGATTGCCCTGGCCCATTCCATGGGAAAGCGGCTCCGGCGGCATATATCTTAAACATATTTCCCCTCCTGCGGGCATAGGCTGTCCACAGGAGGGGATTATTTATGCGGAAACGGGACTTGATCATTCTGCTGGCGGCTCTGGCAGCGGCGATTGCGGTGACCATCAGCATTTTCTCCGGCAAGGCACTTCAGACAGGTTCCTGGGGGCTGAGCTTTCGCCAGGAGGGGGCTGCCCCCATCGGCAACGCCGACGCGACCCAGCTAAAGCAGTTTGATGCCGCCTACATTGGCGACACCACCCAGAAGGTGCTGTACCTGACCTTTGACGCAGGCTACGAAAACGGCTGTACGGAGAAAATTCTGGACATCCTGAAAAAGCAGGAAGTACCCGCCGCATTTTTCCTGGTGGGCAACTACATCCAGCAAAACGCGGACCTGGTGCGGCGGATGGTGGAGGAAGGCCACATCGTCGCCAACCACACCATGCACCACTATGACATGAGCAAGATCTCCGACAAAGCCGCCTTTACCAAAGAATTGCAGGATCTGGAAGCCCTGTACAAGGAGACCACCGGACAGGAGATGCCCAAATACTACCGCCCGCCCCAGGGGATCTACAGCGAGGAAAATCTGAAGATGGCCAAGGAGCTGGGGTATAAAACTGTTTTCTGGAGCCTTGCCTATGTGGACTGGAACAACGACGCCCAGCCTACCAGGGAGCAGGCCTTTGGGAAGCTCCTGCCCCGGACCCACAGCGGCGCGGTGGTGCTGCTCCACTCCACCTCCAAAACCAACGCGGAGATCCTGGACGAGCTGCTGACCAAATGGAAAGAGGAGGGCTACCGCTTCGCAAGCATTTCGGAGCTGTTTGAAAAATGAGGTAAAATGCAAAATGCAGAATGCGACGTGCAAAATGGAGATCAAGGAACCACATTTTGCTTACAGCATTCTGCATTTTATTACAGGCGTTTCATAGGAACGGACTCATCCTGAGCGACCAGCAGATCGGAGATGATGGTGTTGGAGATCAGGTAGCCCTTGGGGGTCAGGTACCAGCGGCCTTCGTCGTTGATGCCCACATAGCCCAGGCTCCGGTGCTTCGCCAGTACCTCTGCCAGCGGCTCAAAGGGCAGCAGGAACATCCGCTCGTATTCGTCGGCGGCAATGCCCGCGCTGGTACGCAGCCGGAGCATCAGGTATTCACCGGCCCGCTCCCGCAGGGGGATGTCCTGAACGTCCTCCATGACCTCGCCGCCATCCCGGATGCCCTGGATGTAAGCCTGCAGGTCCCGGGACAGGGTGAACCGCTTACCCGCGAAGTCGGAGCTGGCGCTGGGGCCGAAGCCCAGATATTCCCCGCCGGTCCAGTATTTCATGTTGTGGCGGGAGTACAGGCCCTTCCGGGCAAAGTTGGAGATCTCATACTGCCGGTAGCCCCGGGAGCGGAGCATCTCCACAGCAGCAAGGTACATATCTGCCTGGAGGTCGTCTCCGGGCAGGTTGGCGGCATCCTTGTATTCGTACAGAGGCGTACCTTCTTCCACTTTCAGGCCGTAGCAGCTGATGTGTTCCGGCAGCAGCTTCAGCACATTGTCCAGGGTCTCCTGCCAGTCTGCCAGGGTCTGGCCCGGCAGGCCGTACATCAGATCCACGCTGACATTGCGGTAGCCCGCCTTGCGGATCCGCTGGTATGCAGTGACCGCCTGGGCATAGGTATGGGGACGGCCCAGTTTTTTGAGGATCTCATCATCGTCGCACTGGATTCCCAGGCTCACCCGGTTGAAGCCCTCGGCACGAAGCCGGTGGAGGAGCTTTTCACTGATGGAGTCGGGATTGGCCTCAAAGGTGATCTCAGCGTTGTTGTCCACGTCAAAGTTCCGGCGGATGGTGGTCAGGATGACCGCCATACCCTCCGCACCGAAGAAGCTGGGGGTGCCGCCGCCAAAGTAAACGGTGTCCACCTTGTGGTTGGGGGCCAGGGCGCCGGCCTCCTTGATGTGGGCGCAAACCGCGTCCAGATAGCCGTCCATCAGCTTGTCATCCTTGCAGGGCAGGGAGTAAAAGTCGCAGTATTGGCACTTGCTGCGGCAGAAGGGCACATGAACATACAGGCCCAGAGAAGTCTTGTTTTGTCGTTTTGTTAATATGGGCATAGTATATTTTACCTCCGGTAAAATAAATGCAGAATGCTGAGTGCAAAATGCAAAATTATTATTTCATCCCGAAGGGATACCACAACTCTGCATTCTGCATTTTGAATTTTGCATTAAAATTAGTCTTCGTCTAATTTCAGGACAGCCATGAAGGCTTCGCTGGGGACGGACACGGTACCGAAAGTACGCATCCGCTTCTTGCCTTCCTTCTGCTTTTCCAGCAGCTTCTTCTTTCGGGTGATGTCGCCGCCGTAGCACTTGGCAAGCACGTCCTTGCGCAGAGCCTTGATGGTCTCCCGGGCGATGATCTTTCCGCCAATGGCTGCCTGGACGGGAATTTCGAACTGCGCTCTCGGGATGTTCTCCTTCAGCTTTTCGCAAATCTTCCGGGCCCGGGGATAGGCATTGTCCGCAAAGAGGATGAAGCTCAGCGCGTCCACCACATCGCCGTTGAGCAGGATG
>JAXJVC010000045.1:0-2801 GCA_036308745.1 Oscillospiraceae bacterium
AGGAAAAACGAAACATTGTACCGCACCTCTCCCGCCCCCTACGGGGGCACCCTCCCCAAAGGGGAGGGCTTGCGGCTGCGCCGCTAAACGATAATTTATTTCATTATACCCCCACGGTGATTCCCTGTCAATCTTGGAAAAAGCCTTGAAATACCGCCAAGCCCGTCATATAATGGTCTTATTATTTCAATTCAAGGGAAGGGATACCATGAAAGTAACCTTGCAGCATTTGACCAAGAAATTCCCCAGCCGCAACAAGAAGTCCCCCGGCGATGTGATCGCCGTCAATGACTTCACCTTTGAGATCCCCGACGGCAAGCTCATCGGTCTGTTGGGCCCCTCCGGCTGCGGCAAATCCACCACACTGAATCTGCTCTCCGGCTTGCTGGCCCCCACCGAGGGTAAGATCTTCTTCGGTGACGACGATGTGACCGACCTCCCCGCCGAGCATCGGGGCGTGGGCCTGGTGTTCCAGAATTACGCCCTCTACCCCCACCTCAGTGTCCGGCAGAACATCATGTTCCCCCTGGAAAACCTGAAGGGCAAACAGAAGCTCAGCAAGGAGGTCATGGCAGAAAAGGCCCTGGAGGCCGCCAAGCTGGTGCAGATCGACGGTCTTATGGACCGCAAGCCCAGCGAGCTGTCCGGCGGTCAGCAGCAGCGTGTGGCCATCGCCCGGGCGCTGGTGAAAATGCCCCGGATCCTGCTATTGGACGAGCCTCTGTCCAACCTGGATGCCCGCCTGCGGCTCCAGACCCGGGAGGAGCTGCGCCGTATCCAGCGCGAGACCGGCATCACCACCATTTTCGTCACCCACGACCAGGAGGAGGCCATGTCCATCTCCGATCTCATCGTGGTCATGAAGGACGGCGTAGTCCACCAGACCGGCAAGCCCCAGTCTGTCTACGATGACCCGGTGAACCTGTTCGTAGCCAAATTCCTGGGCACACCCCCCATCAACGTCTTTGACGCGGTGGTAAAGAACGAAAAGCTATACATCGGTGAAGACTGCGTCCTGGCAGTCAAGGGCGTTGCCGACCAGGCCGTCACCGCTGCCATCCGTCCCGAGGGCTTCGATTTGGAAGCAGAAGGCACCCTGCGCTGCCGCCTGGACCGGGTGGAGGTCATGGGCCGGGATATCAGCGTGGTGTCCACCCACCCCGCCTTTACCGGTGCTGCCATCCGTTCCATCATCAGCGCGGAGAATCTTACCCAGATTGGCGGAACAGAAGTCCGCTTCGATGTAAAGCCCAACAAGATTTTTCTGTTCCACAAAGAAACGCAGCAGCGGATCTACTTCGGCTAACGGGAGAACGGCTATGGAACAAAATAACAAAAAAGCCTGGCTGTATCTGTTACCTGCCATGCTGTTTCTGGGTGTCTTTATGGTCTACCCCCTCATCGATGTGCTGATCTACTCCCTGGAGGAGGGCTACAACTCCGCCTCCCAGACCTATTTCGGCGTGGGATTGTATAACTATGCCTACGTCCTTCACGATCCCTACTTCCTCCAGGCGGTAAAGAACACCTTCATTCTTGTCATCATCACCGTCCCCCTGTCCACCGGCATCGCCCTGCTGATCAGCGTGGGCCTCAGCTCCATCCAGAAACTCCGGGACCTGTACCAGACGGTGTACTTCCTGCCCTACGTTACCAACACCCTGGCCGTTGGTCTGGTATTTATGATCCTTTTCAAGAAGACCCCCTATACCGACGGTCTTGCCAACCTGATCCTTTCCTGGTTCGGTGCAGGTCCCATCGACTTCATCGACGGTCCCTACTGGGCCAAGATGTTCGTACTGTGCTTCTACACCGTGTGGGTGGTCATGCCCTTTAAGATCCTGATCCTCACCAGCGCCCTGGCCTCGGTAGACCAGAATCTCTACAATGCCGCCAAGGTGGACGGCACCCCCAGGCTCCGGGTCTTTACCAAGATCACCCTGCCCATGATCTCCCCCACTGTGTTCTATCTGATCATCACCGGCTTCATCGGTGCTTTCAAGGCCTATTCCGACGCGGTAGCCCTCTTCGGCACGGACCTGAACGCCGCGGAAATGAACACCATCGTGGGCTACGTCTACGATATGCTCTACGGCAACTCCGGCGGCTACCCCTCCTACGCCTCTGCCGCTGCCATCATCCTGTTCACCATCGTACTGACCATCACCTGCATCAACCTGCTGGTCAGCAAGAAACACGTCCACTACTGAGAGGTGCGCTATGGATTACGAAAAAATCGAAAAATCCGCCCGCATCCGCAGGCGGGCGCTGAACATTATCCTTTACACCCTGCTGACCTTCTGGGCCATTCTGGTGCTGTTCCCCTTCTACTGGATGGTGCTGACCTCCGTGAAAAGCTACAGCTCCTACAACGCGGAGTGGATCCCCCAGCTTTTCACCCTATCCCCCACTCTGCAGAACTATGTGGATGCCTTCACCCAGGTACCTCTGGCAGGCTACTTCACCAACACCATTCTCTTCACCGTTGCCACTACTGCCATTATGCTGATGGTCACGGTTTTGGCGGCCTTCGCCTTTGCCCGGCTGGATTTTAAGGGCAAGGACCTGGCCTTCACTCTGTTTCTTTCCCTGATGATGATCCCCAACGAGCTGGTGATCATCACCAACTTCGTTACCATCACCAATCTGGACCTGAGAAACACCTTCCTGGGCCTGATCCTTCCCAGCGTCACTTCCGTGTTCTACATCTACCTGCTGAAGGAGAACTTTGCCCAGATCCCCGACGAGCTGTACTACGCCGCCAAGGTCGACGGTACCTCGGACCTGAAGTACCTTTTCAA
>JAXJVC010000046.1:0-2852 GCA_036308745.1 Oscillospiraceae bacterium
GCCCCCACCTGCACCAGGGAGGGTTACGATATCTATACCTGTACCTGCGGCGATTCCTATACAACGAACCGTATCCAATCCAAAGGTCACTCCTATGTGAAGAAGGTCACACCTGCCACCTGTACGGAACAAGGATATACCACCTACACCTGCTCCTGCGGCGATGCATATCGGGGGGATTTCGTTCAGCCGTCCCACCGGTATGTGAACTACATCTGTACAAGCTGCGGTGCAAGAGAAGTAAATTACAGTGGCTTTCAAGCGGAATATGACCAGCTCACGGCCCAGTATAATGCCAATGTGGCGGACCTGCGAAATAAAATTTTGGAATGTCAAAACAACATCAGCAGCTATGAGCGGGAAATTGAGCTTGCGCGGCTTGAGTTGAAGTCGCCCATCCCTTCCTGCCCCCAATCGTTTCGGCAGCCGTACATCGATAACTACCGTCTGTATGGCGATACCTACACTGCTAACCAAGCTGCACAAGCCGCCTGGGAGCAGCAGTGCAATAAAGAAAGAGCAGCCTTGCAAGATACCATCTATCTCAATCAGTCAAAGATCCAGACTGAACAAGCCAAGATCAGCACCTATAATACCATGATCACGTCCTATACCGATCAATATAACGGTAATGTTGATGTGCTGGAACGGAAATACGGGCTGTCGTAACCCCCGGCTGTGTCCGTCACTGAAATACTTTGTGCAAAGTGCTAAAAAGCACAATACGGAATATTTATTTATTGACTCTTATGTCAAAAGGTGGTATTATTCTGATGGAATCGAATAATTTGTTAGCACTTTAAGAAAATAAAGTATTGACAAATCCGACCGTCTGGTATATCATATCCGTGGACACCACATGACTGACGGAAATTCGGGGAATACCCTGGGGGAGTGTGGATGTTGTTTTTAGCCGACCGTCTGGGCAATTCGATTCGCAGGAGTCGAATTGCCTTTTTGCATTTTTAAGGAGATTTCACATGAGCTTTACATACAAGGGCCTTTCCGGTACACTGCAAAAGCACGTTGTCACCGAGGAGGAGGTCAACCGCCAGCTGCAGCGTCTGGTGCAGCAAAGTCCCAAAATTCAAGTGATCACCGATCGCCCCGCCCAGCTGGGTGACGAGGTGATCCTGGATTACGCCGGTTTCTGCGGTGATGAGCAGTTTGCCGGCGGCACTGCCCAGAACCAATCCCTGACCCTGGGCAGCGGCATGTTCATCCCCGGCTTCGAAGAGCAGCTGGTGGGTGCTGAAATTGGTCAGGAGGTCCGGGTGAACGTCACCTTCCCGGAGCAGTATCATTCTGATGCTTTGGCCGGTAAGGAAGCGGTGTTCATCTGTAAGATCCACGAGATCCGTAAATCCTCTGCCTACGAGCTTGACGATACCTTCGCTCAGGAGGTGGGCCAGTGTGAGAACCTGGAAGCCATGCGTGTCCGGATGGCTGAAAGCCTCCAGGCCTACGCCGACGAGCAGGGCGAGATGGAGCTGCAGGATCAGCTGCTGCGCCAGGCTGCCGCTTCTCTGGAAGTTGAGTTCACGGAAGAGCAGCTGAAAAAAGCCCAGAACGAGCAGCTGGATGTGCTGAAGGCACAGCTTTCTCAGCAGGGCTTGAGCCTTGAAATGTACTGCGGCTTCATGAAGACCACCGAAGAGGCTCTGCTGGAGGATATGCGTCCTGCTGCGGAGGCTGCTTTGAAGAGTCAGGCCACTGTGGACGAGATCGTTCGCCTGGAGGGTATCACCGTTTCCGAAGAGGAAATGGCAGAGGCCAAGGCCATCATCTGCCGCCGCAACGGCATTACTTTGGAGCAGCTGCAGGAGTATTACGATGCAAGCTTTGAGCAGGCCGTCATCAGAAGTGTACAAACCGGAAAGGTCATGTGTCTGATCAGAGATGCAGCGACCATTACGGAAGTATAATATATTAATTATGTGCATCCCGCACTGAAAACAAGGAGGAAACTACTATGGCAATCGTGTTCGACGAAAATGGCAAGTATGTGGACGAGAAGGGCTTTGTGAAGCTGGATCCCACCATGTACGCTGACTGGCAGATCGCAGAGGAAGCAGAGAAGACTCTGCCTTCCGTTGACTACTTCCGCGAGAAGCTGGGCCTGCTGCCCGAGGAGATCATCCCCTACGGCAAGACCCCCAAGATCGACTTTATCAAGGTTATGAACCGTCTGAAGGATAAGCCCGACGGCAAGTTCATTGAAGTTACCGCTGTGACTCCCACCCCCTTCGGCGAGGGTAAGTCCACCGTTTCCCTGGGCCTGATCGAGGGTCTGGGCTACATCGGCAAGAATGCCGGCGGCGCTCTGCGTCAGCCCTCCGGCGGCCCCACCATGAACGTTAAGGGTACCGCAGCCGGCGGCGGCAACGCTCTGCTGATGCCCATGACCGAGTTCTCCCTGGGCCTGACCGGCGACATTAATGATATTATGAACGCTCACAACCTGGCTATGGTGGCTCTGACCGCCCGTATGCAGCACGAGCGTAACAACAACGACGAGTGGCTGGCCAAGAAGGGCCTGCGCCGTCTGGACATCGACCCCAAGCGCGTCGAGATGGGCTGGATCATCGACTTCTGCGCCCAGTCTCTGCGTAACATCATCATCGGCATCGGCGGCCGTCTGGACGGCTTCATGATGGAGTCCAAGTTCGGCATCGCCGTCGGCTCCGAGCTGATGGCAATCCTGGCTGTCGCCAAGGATCTGAAGGACCTGCGCGAGCGTATCGGCAAGGTCGTCGTGGCTTACTCCAAGACCGGCGAGCCTGTCACCTGTGAGGATCTGGAAGTTGCCGGCGCTATGACCGCTTGGATGCGTAACGCCATCAACCCCACCA
>JAXJVC010000047.1:0-2953 GCA_036308745.1 Oscillospiraceae bacterium
GTTCTGGAGGACATCGAGGATGCCGCTCTGGGCAACGGCGGCCTGGGCAGACTGGCTGCCTGCTTCCTGGATTCCGCTGCTTCCTGCGACCTGCCCCTGTCCGGTTACGGCCTGCGTTACCGCTTCGGCCTGTTCAAGCAGAGCATCAACGGCAACGGCGATCAGGTCGAGAAGGCTGACGACTGGACCAAGTACGGCGATCCCTGGTCCTACCGCCGCTACAACCACACCGTGAAGGTCAAGTTCCCCGACCACACCGTGCTGGCTGTTCCCTACGATGTGCCCGTCATTGGCTACGGCACCAACAACATCAACACCCTGCGTCTGTGGCAGTGCGAGGCTGAGGAAGAACTGGACTTCAACGCCTTCAACGATCAGGACTACCTGCGCGCTCTCACCCAGAAGAACAAGGCTGAGGATATCACCCGCGTTCTGTACCCCAACGACTCCACCTGGGAGGGCAAGCGCCTGCGTATCAAGCAGCAGTACGTCCTGTCTTCCGCTTCCCTGCAGGATATGCTGCGTACCTTCAAGATGGCTCACGGCAATGACCTGACCCATTTTGCTGACTACTACGCTGTCCAGCTGAACGACACCCATCCCGCTATGTCCATCCCCGAACTGATCCGTCTGCTGATGGCAGAGGGCATGGACTTCGAGCAGAGCTTCGCTATCGCTCAGAAGACCTTCTCCTACACCAACCACACCGTCATGGGTGAGGCTCTGGAGAAGTGGCCTCTGGACCTGATGCGTTCCGTTGTTCCCGAGATCGTGGACATCATCTGCCGCATCGACCAGAGACTGAAGTGGGAGAACCCCAACCTGTTCATCGTCAAGGACAACACTGCCCACATGGCAAACCTGTCCGTCTACGTCGGCACCTATGTCAACGGCGTTGCTGAGATCCACTCTCAGATCCTGAAGGACGACTGCTTCAAGGATTGGTACCATATGTTCCCCCAGCGTTTCCAGAACAAGACCAACGGTGTTACCCCCCGCCGCTGGCTGGGCCTGTGCAACCCTGAGCTGACCCAGCTGATCAAGTACCGCATCGGCGGCGACTTCCTGAAGGATCTGGACCGTCTGGCCAAGCTGAAGCCCATGATCGACGACGACATGGTCCGTCAGTTCAACGCTGTCAAGCGTACCAAGAAGGAACAGCTGTGCAAGATCATTGCCGAGAAGGAAGGCGTTCAGCTGAACCCCGACTTCATCTTCGACATCCAGGTCAAGCGTCTGCACGAGTACAAGCGCCAGTTGCTGAATGCTCTGAGCATTGTTGACATCTACTTCCGCCTGAAGAACGGCGAGCTGCCCAACTTCCAGCCCACCGCTTTCATCTTCGGCGCCAAGTCCGCACCCGGCTATGCCCGTGCAAAGGCTATCATCCGCTACATCAACCGGATCGCCAAGATGATCAACAACGATCCCGCCGTCTCCGACAAGCTGAAGGTGGTCTTCGTTCAGAACTACAACTGCTCCTACGCTGAGCATATCATCCCCGCTGCTGACGTTTCCGAGCAGATCTCTCCCGCAGGCACCGAGGCTTCCGGCACCGGCAACATGAAGCTGATGCTGAATGGCGCAGTGACCCTGGGTACCCTGGACGGCGCCAACGTGGAGATTGCACAGGAGGCCGGCATCGAGAACGAGTATATCTTCGGCCATACTGTTGAGCAGATCAACGCTATGAAGGACACCTACCGTTCCCGCAGCATCTACGAGTCCGATGCACACCTGCGTCGTGCCATCGAGACCCTGGTGGACGGCACCGTTCCCACCGACGAGGCTCAGAAGGAACTGTACACCTCCCTGCTGGACGGCGCTTCCTGGCACAAGGCTGACCACTACTTCCTGCTGCTGGACTACGCTTCCTACATGGATGCCAAGCTGAAGGTGAACGCAGACTACGCTGACCGGCTGAACTTCGGCCGTAAGTGCCTGCTGAACATCGCTTCCGGCGCCAAGTTCTCCTCTGACCGTACTATCCGTCAGTACGCTGAAGAGATCTGGCACATCAAGCCCACTCAGTACTAATTTTATTAATTAGCACCCGGTTTCTTACGAAATCGGGTGCTTTTGCAATTGTTGTGTGCATGTCGAGGAAGTTCCTGTTGCCATTTTCGACACGGGGAGATATAATGAAAAGAAAACCCAAAGGAGAGTTGTCATGAAGTACGATTTTACCTCCGTTATGGACCGTCACGGCATGGATGCCATTGCGGTGGATGCTCCCGGTACGCCCGGGTTCGATATCGCAGGCCCCAAGGAGGGGTTTGACGTGATCCCTATGTGGGTGGCAGATATGAACTTTCCCACGGTCCCCACCATTGTGGAGGCCATGATCCAGCGGGCCAGGCATCCCGCCTATGGTTATTTCATGCCCAGGCAGGAGTACTATGACAGCATCATCCGCTGGCATAAAGAGCGTAACGGTGTGGAGGGGCTGGAACCCCGGCATATTGGCTACGCCAACGGTGTGCTGGGTGGTGTGGTCAGCGCCCTGAACATTCTCTGCTCCAGGGGCGACAATGTGCTGCTCCATTCTCCTACCTATATCGGATTTACCCATTCTCTGGAAAATAACGGCTACAACATCGTCCACAGCCCTCTGGTTCAGGACGAAAAGGGCGTATGGCGGATGGACTTTGCGGATATGGAGAAGAAGATCGTAGACAATAAGATCCACGCTGCCATTATGTGTTCTCCCCACAATCCCTGCGGCCGGGTTTGGGAACGTTGGGAGCTGGAGGAGGCCATGGCCCTCTATAAAAAGCACGATGTCTATGTTATCTCTGACGAGATTTGGTCCGACTTGATCCTGGAGGGGTACAAGCACATTCCCACCCAGTCCGTCAGCGAGGATGCCCGGATGCGTACCGTGGCTATGTATGCCCCCAGTAAGACCTTCAATCTGGCGGGCCTGGTAGGCAGCTACTCCATCGTATACAAC
>JAXJVC010000048.1:0-5679 GCA_036308745.1 Oscillospiraceae bacterium
AGTTCCATTTGGGCGGCTGTGGACGCTTGGCAGAAGTGCAGCGACATTCAGGTTCTGGAGGAATCGGAGGATGTGGTCTCCATTCGCTATACCTACACTGCCCCCGCTATGTCCGGTCTGAAAGCGGAGGTAACTTACTCCGTTGACAGCGAGTGCTGCATGAAAGTGGATGTCCACTACTTTGGCATGGAGGGGCGGCCGGAGCTTCCACTGTTCGGCCTGCGGTTTGCAACGCCGGTTCCAGTAGAGCAGGTGGCGTGGGTCGGTCTGTCCGGGGAAACCTACCCCGACCGAAAGAAGGGCGGCCTCTTCGGAACCTACAGCGAAGTGCCCCATATTTCGGACTATCTGGTACCCCAGGAATGCGGCTGTCATATGGATACCCATCAAATGACCCTCCATCTGGCAAACCATGCTTTGACGATTCAAAAGGATGGGGTGCCCTTTGCTTTCTCAGCAATTCCCTATACCCCCCAGCAGCTGAGCGAGGCCTTCCACGGGGACGAGCTGCCCGCTCCCTGCAGAACGGTGGTGACGCTCTGCGGCGCCATGCGGGGCGTTGGTGGCATTGACAGCTGGGGAGCCAATGTAGAGGAGCCGTATCGGGTTTCCGCTGAAAAGGATATCTGTTTCTCCTTCCGGTTCCGGCTTTGAGAATTCAGGAAGAACAATAGATTCCCGACGGTCAGTCCCCCAAGGATGCCGGACATAAGCAGATCGTTTACAAAAACAAGGAGAATGGAAATGAGTAAATGGCAGAGATACAAATTCATGCCCGTGCGGCCTTTGGGCGAGGATGGGAAAATCGTGACTGGTTCAAAGGAACATATTGCGCTGTCCCGGAAAGTGGCAGCGGAGGGTATGGTACTTCTGAAAAATGAAAACCGTCTGCTTCCCCTGAAACGGGGAAGCCAAGTGGCACTGTTCGGCAAGGCCAGCGTGGACTATGTGAAAGGCGGCGGAGGAAGCGGCGACGTGACCGTGGCCTATGTCCGAAACCTCTGCGATGGCATGGAGGAAAAGGCGGCAGAGGGAAAGGTGAATATTTTTGCTCCGCTGCATGAATTCTACCGGGAAAATGTGGCAAGCCAGCGGGCGGCGGGGAAAGAACCGGGGTTTACTGTGGAGCCGGAGATACCTGCGGCGCTTCTTGAGCAGGCGGCGATGGAGTGCGATACCGCTGTTATCAGCATCTGCCGGTTTTCTGCCGAGGACTGGGATCGTAAGGGGGAGCCAAACGACGGCGATTTCTACTTGTCGCTGGAAGAACAAAAGATGGTGTCGGATGCCAGTTCCCATTTTGACCGGATCGTGGTTGTCCTGAATGTGGGCGGCATGGTGGACACCTCTTGGTTTGCTTGTAATCCAAAGATCGGCGCCGTGCTGCTGGCCTGGCAGGGCGGCATGGAGGGTGCTATGGCGGAGGCAGATATCCTCTGCGGCGACGTAAACCCCTCCGGCAAGCTGACAGATACCTTCGCGGCATCTTTTGACGACTATCCCTCCTCGGCCGGCTTCAATGAATCCAGGGATTATGTCTGCTACACAGAGGATATTTTCGTGGGCTACCGATATTTTGAGACGATCCCCGGTGCGGCGGAGAAAGTCAACTATCCCTTTGGTTTTGGTCTGTCCTACACCACGTTCCGTCTGGAACCGCTGATTTCGCAGGGAGATGACGAGAGAATTTTCGTCACTGTCCGGGTAACCAACACCGGAAATACGACGGGTCGGGAAGTGGTGCAAGTCTATTCTTCCGCGCCCCAAAGCCGTCTCGATATGCCGAAGCTGGAACTGCGGGCATTCCAAAAGACCCGGCTGCTCCAGCCGGGTCAGGCGCAGGAACTGACCCTGACCTTCCCCACCGCCGAGCTTGCCGCCTACGATGGAAAGCTGGCAGCTTTTGTATTGCCAGCGGGAAGCTACACCATTCTGGTGGGAAATTGTGTCCGCGCTCTGGAAGAGGTGGGCCATTTTGTCAATGAAACGGAGCGGATCACGGAGCAGGTGAAGAACCGCTGCGTTCCTGCCAAGCTGCCCCGCCGCCTGAAAGCGGACGGCAGCTTCGAGGATCTGAAAACCGGCGAATATCCTGCTCTGTATGACACCGCCGGATGGCCGGAGAAGCACAGCTGGGATGCGGAACACATCCTGCCCGATACCACGGGTGTCAAGCCCCCGGAGGGGCGGCTGAATTTTGAACAGGCAGCCTCCGGTGAAGTGACCACGGAAGCGTTCCTGGAAAGTCTGACAGATGACGAGCTGATTACCCTGCTGGGTGGCACTCCAAACCGGGGTGTGGCAGATACAAGGGGTATCGGCGGACTGGACTATCTGGGCATTCCGGCGGTGATGACCGCCGACGGCCCTGCCGGACTTCGGATCGTCCCCGACCGAGGGGTGAAAACCACAGCCTGGCCGGTGGCAACGCTGCTTGCCTGCACTTGGGACACGGAACTGATCTATGCGGTGGGTCAGACGGGCGCGAAAGAGGTTTTGGAGAACAACATCGGTATGTGGCTGACCCCTGCCATCAATATCCATAGAAGTCCCCTGTGCGGCCGGAATTTTGAATACTATTCGGAAGACCCGCTGGTGGCGGGAAAGCTGGCCGCCGCCATGGTGCGGGGCATCCAGTCCCAAAATGTTTCAGCCTGTGTGAAACACTTCTGCTGCAACAACAAGGAAACCAACCGATACGCAAGCGATTCCCGGGTTTCTGAACGAGCACTGCGAGAGATTTATCTGAAGGCTTTTGAAATCGTTGTAAAAGAGAGTGACGTCTGGAGCATTATGACCGCCTATAACCTGCTGAACGGCACCTATACCTCGGAAAATGAGGAACTGCTGACCGGGATCCTCCGGGAGGAGTGGGGCTATACCGGCCTGATCGTGACAGACTGGGGTAACTGGGCGGAGCACTATCGGGAGGCTCTGGCGGGCAACAATGTGCGCATGCCCCACGGCAGCCTTAGACGATTGCAAAAGGCCATGGAACTGGGATTGATCTCCCGGAACACTTTGATAGAAAACGCACGTCAGGTACTGCAATGGATGCTGAGGCTGGAGTGAGAATCCATGAATCCATTGCCAATGATAAGGAGCCCCAAAATTCAGGTTGCAAGACGTTTGAAATTCTCTTAGATGATTTTTCAGTTTCTCAGATTTACGGAATTATTTGGAAAGCGGTAGCAGATGCATCAATGCTTTACCTTGAAAAAGGAATCACAAAAAAGCATGCCGCAAACTCTGTAATTGGAGCCTGTGAGCGTTATGCCGAGCGAGCCAAGATGAATGGTTGGGCGTTAACAGAGTACAGCAGAATCAGGGATCTGCCCCAGAGTGCTTTGTCCTCTTTTTTCTTTAATCGTGTGCTCGGAATTGGAGATATGGGATTTAAAGTCCCTCCCACAACCGTATAAATTGTCAAAGGCGATGAGAAAACAAATTCTCATCGCCTTTACGTTTATCTCTTTATACGATTCATTCACTCACTGATCAGCCAATCTGCTAGATACTTCTGCTCACCTTTCTGTTCGGACATTTACAGGAGCAAATTGTCCTCACAGAACTCCTTCGAATTGCGTGTTGCTTGGCTGCCGGGAATGCGGCTGGTAAAATCAGTCTGGTGCAAATACCCTTACCCTTTCCAACTCCTTATGATCGCAGATCCGGATTTCCGTCATGCCGGTTTTGCCCCAGCTGGCCTCTATGCTACAGGACATATGCTCGAAGTCATCGTCATCGAAAAAGATGCCCTTCAGGTTATTGATGACCACATTGATGGCCCGGTTGGATGTGTCCCAGACCTTCCGGTTGTTGGTTCCTCTGGGGGCAGTGATCCGAACGTGAACATGGGCCTTTTCAAAGCGCGGAATGCCGATCTTTGCCTGCTTGGCAATGGCATCGTGGATCATACGGGTCCAGTGCTCTTCAACTGTACCTGTCAGTTCCTTCAGTCCAGGAAGCGGCTCCGGGATCACCAGGCAGACCATCTTATCAGAATCAGTCTGGGAGACCGACACTTCCCCGATAGTCCGCTTGGTTGCCGAACCGAAATCTATCATATCGTACAACACTCCGAGGATATGGCTGCGAAGCCACAGCGTCTGCTCGTAGGCCTTTACCAGCATCTCAAAGGTTACTCTTCTGTCTGTGGGAAGGTTCTCCCCAATCCTGTCAAGAGTCTTATGCAGATCGATAAAGACGGATATTCACTCCTTTCGCTTCGTTTACATCCGGATACATCTGAGCCACCTCCAGATCCTCCGGATACACCACCATGAAATACTCAATGGGAGAGATATACCCATCCTGGGCCATATCCAGATCATCCTTTACTTCGGCGAAAAAATGGACCAGCTTCAGAATATCGAATGCCGGATTCAGATAATATCTCTTGGGGTAGACTTCCACATCTCCCAGCTTGCGCTCGTCCAACCGCTGTGCGCCTCGCACACCGTTTGCGATGTAATATACTTCACTACAAAACAAAAAACAGGGCTGGACCAATTGGCCCAGCCCCAAGCAATTTATTCAGAAAGTTCCTTATCTAATTGAATCCGCGTTTTAACTCCGGCGACAAAACCAGCCCTCTCATGCTCCATACAAAGAACTGCTGCACAACTCATAATTTCGTCAGCAACCAACGGATCAACGTCCAATATTGCGTGACAAAAATCCCTGTAGGCTTTTTCTGTTTGGGGATCATCTGCACCACGAGATTCAATGTAATGATCAAACAGAATGTTCAGAACAGGCGTCTTTGCATCAATTGAAATCAGCTCATCTCTGTTTCTCATAACCATTCCTCCTCGCCGTAGTCCAATTCATCAAGGCGGTGTTCCCCCAGATCCTGCAAGGAGATTTGGCGGCTGAATCGTTCCTGTGCTTCTAAGATGACCTCGGTTAATGCATATGGATCTTCATCCCACTCTCGCAATCCGGTCAAATAACCATTGCGTCTTTTATCGTCAAGGATGAAAGGAAGAACATCATGGCGAAGGCATTCCTTGAACATGATCAATCGACCTACCCGGCCATTACCATCTTCGAAAGGAAAGATCCTCTCAAACTGGACATGGAAGTCCAGGATATCGCAGCGATCAACTTCATCCAGCCTTTCATATGTATCGATCAAACGAACAAGTCTGGCGTTGATCTTATCTGCGGGAGCAATGAAGGTCTCCTTCCTCTGAGAAAGAGAGTTGCGATATTCTCCCGGGGTGACACGTTCCATACGGGCATCTACGGTTCCATACATCAGCAAGTAGTGGAGCATCTTGATGAACTTAACGCTCAGCGGTTTTTCCAGATGATCTATAACATAATCCATGCACACGCAGTGGTTCATGACTTCAATCAGATCAGAAACCTTCATGGGTTCAAAGCTCTCCCGCACCTTGCCCTTCCGGAAAATCGATTCCACTTGTTTGCGAGTAAGACGATTGCTTGCCATGCGGCTGGAACTGTAAGCGCTGTTGATCTGTACGTAATCATAGAGTCCGTGAAAGCTCTTTTTTGTTTTCTGCTTCACTAGATTCCGGGCAAGTTTTGGGAGGTTGTCATAACGTGATGAAGAAGGAGCCTTTGCCTTTGGTTTTTTTGCATTCTCTGGAATTTCCCAGCCAAGAGCGCCCTGCCGCGCTCCAGGAATTCGACCCTGCGTGCAGTATTTCC
>JAXJVC010000049.1:0-1899 GCA_036308745.1 Oscillospiraceae bacterium
ACACCCTCAAATTCCTCAATGGCAGCCTCCACCCACTCCCGGGACGCAATGTCTAAGTGGTTGGTAGGCTCGTCCAAAATCAGAAGGTTGATCTTTTCGTCCATCAGCATGCACAGCCGCAGTCTGGACTGCTCGCCGCCGGAGAGGTTCTTCACCTGCTTGAACACATCCTCGCCCTGGAACATGAATTGGCCCAAACGGTCACGTGCCACCTGGGGAGTGCAATTCTTTTCGTAGAGCATGGTGTCGTACAGGGTCCGCTCGGGATGGTCAAAATGGATGATCTGAGGCAGATATCCCCATTTCACTGTAGGGCCAAACTGCAGCTTGCCGCCGCAGTCCTCTTCTCCCAGCAGGCACTTAATGAAGGTGGACTTGCCGGTACCGTTGTCGCCCAGCAGGGCGATCCGCTCACCGCCCTCCACATTCAGATTGATATCAGAGAACAATGTCCGGTCTCCAAAGGCCTTGCTGACATTCTTCATTTTGAAGACCACATCGCCGGAGAAATCCTTCTCTCCAAAGGAAGCCTTCATGGTCTTCTCAGTTTTGGGCTTTTCAGTCTTTTTGATCCGCTCCATCCGGTGCTGGATGGACATGGCACGGCGGTACAGAGTCCGGTTGTTGATGCCCCAGCCCTTCATTCGCTCCACCGTATAGCCAAGCTGCTTCAGTTTTGCCTGTTCCTGCTCATACTGCTTCATCTGCAGGTCAAACCGGGCCTGTTTTTCATCCATGTAGAAGGAATAGTTGCCGGAATAGAATTCCGCGTGACCGTCCACGATTTCAATGACCCGGTCTGCCACCTGGTCAATGAAATAGCGGTCATGGGAAATGGTGAGAACGGTGCCCTTGAAGGTGTTGATGTAGCCTTCCAGCCACTCCACACTGTTCAGATCCAGGTGGTTGGTGGGCTCGTCCAGCAGCAGGATATCCGTCTTTTCCAGCAGAAGCCGGGCCAGATTCACCCGGGTCTTTTCGCCGCCGGACAGGCTGGCAAACTCCTGGGTACGCATCTGGGCAGGGATACCCAGGCCGTTGCAAATCTTATCCACTTCCACATCCATCTCATAGCCGCCGCCGGACTGGAAGCGATTGGTCAGAGTGTCATATTCCCGAAGCTGCTCCTGAGTGGCACCCTGGGCCATCTGGCATTCCAGCAGTTCCATCCGCTGCTTAACCTTCAAAATGACGACATAGGCAGAACGCAGGACATCCTCAACGGTATAGCCCTCAGGAAATTGGGGGATCTGAGAGATCAGTCCCAGCTTCTTGTTGGGATTCACATACACATCACCTTTATCAAAATCCATCTGTCCCGTCAGGATATTGAACAGGGTGGTTTTGCCGCAGCCGTTGCGGCCCAGAATGGCCACACATTCCCCTTCCTGAATTTCAAAGGAAAGGCCCTGCAGCAGGTATTCGCCAATGACGAAATATTTATCTAAATCTGTTACTTGTATATCTACCATGGTTTCTCTCCCAAAGGTGTAATTACTCGATCATGGTTTTCAGTTCTTCCAGAGAATACAGCAAATTCAATGCCTGAAGCATGGCATTTGCGCTCATATGCTCCGGAAAATTCAGTTTTTTTAGCAGTTTCTGCCGCTTTGCACCGGCATCCGCGCCACCGGACAGGCCCAATTCCATCAGATCCTGTTTGGTGATTTGGACTGTGGGAGTGGTTTCCTCCCCCTCTATGGTGGCACCAGCTCGCCGCAGGGCCTCCAGAATCACGGCTGGGGTCATCCCTTCAACTCCCAGCTTGCCCTCCTTACCGGGAGCGGCTTTCCGCCGTTCCTTTCCCATAATCTCGGGAATGTAGGCGTGCGTCAGGTATTTTCCGGGAATCGCGCTTTTGATGTGGTTGCGGATCACAAAGCCCGCGCCGTCAGGATC
>JAXJVC010000050.1:0-6246 GCA_036308745.1 Oscillospiraceae bacterium
ACTTGTTGGCATTACGCAGCAGCTTCACAGGATTCAGGCTGGAATAAACCACCTTCCGCCCATCGGCATTTTCGTACTTCGGGTCCATAGTCTCGCCCATTTTGTCAAGATACGAGGCAATTGCATACCATTCCTTCACCGGATTGCCATCAGCATCGTGAACCACATAGTTTTTCAGATCAGAAACAGCAATGGGATTACCCTGGGCATCCCGGGGCGTGATGGTCAGCAAGCCCATGGAGGTCTCCTCCACGCTACCCAGCATCTGTCCCATGTACATACCCGCCACGATATGGTACAGCCTGTCATCCTGGATCTCCTCCAGAGTGCCGTCACCACGCCGCAGCATGGCATAATCCACCTTGTTGAAGATCATCCGGTTGGTGTTGTAGGAATACTCCACGCCGGACATAAACAACTGAGCAGAGTGCATCAGCGGATACACAGACGCATCCACTTCCATGGCATTTTTCAGATCCGCACCGGTGACGTAGATGGAAATCAGCTCACCCTCCGTACCTACACCCAGAGATGCGGCGTTAAAGATATCAGAAACCGTCACATCTCCCTTGGGAATGCTCTCCCGGATGACACCGGAGGCCGTCACTGCCATATCCACCGTCTCCCCCGTAGCCTGCTCCACAGCCCACTTGTAGGCATCGGAGAACACATTGCCCAGGGTGGATTCATGGGGATAATCGTAGACAGCATCCACATCATCAAATTCATAGGAATTGTTGGTCAGGACCTGATCAAAGGACATTCCGTAGTTGGAAAGGTAATTTTCCTCCACTTCAGCCTTGTAGGACTCCACCAGTGCAGCAATTTCCGGGTCCTCGTCCACCGTCTCATCGATCTCAATGAGGGTGTATTCCTTCAGAACCGCAGTGCCGTCGGGGTTATATTCCATCTGGATAACACCCAGATACTTGCCGTATTCCGCAGCAGAGAAGATGGCAGTATTCCCAACCTCAATAGCAGGCATCAGCAGGCTATGGGTATGACCGGAAATGATCACGTCAATGCCCGCCACCTTCTGGGCCAATTCATAGTCCTCGCCTTCTCCACCGGACGTACCGCTGTGGGACAAGGCAATAACCACAGGCTCCATGCCGTATTTCTCCACACAGGCAGCGGTGGCTTCCTCCACCACCCGCTGCGCGGCAACAGCAGGATCCTCCAGAATCATGCCGGAATTGGGGGCGCAATCTTCGGAATCATAGCCCACCAGACCGAAGATCGCAAAGGGCACGCCACCCCGTTCCAGAAGGATATAGTCCTGAACGCCATAGTTATCCATAGCAGCCCAGACAGCTTCCGCATCCACGCCGCAGCCTTCCGCACCCTCCATGGGCGGCAGGAAATTGGCATCCACGATGGCAGGAACCCGCTCACCGGAGCCTGCCGCCACATTCAGCATAGAAGCCAGGCCCTGGGGCAGATAATCAAACTCATGGTTGCCGAAGGTTGTGGCATCGTAGCCCATAGCGCCCATAATCCGCAGTTCCAGCGCTGAGGTTGCATAGGCCGTCTGGAACAGAGAACCCATGGAAAAGTCACCGGCATCCACCAGAATGGCATCGGGATACAGTTCCTTCTGCTTCCGGATCACCGTCATCAGCCGGGCGTAGCCGCCGTATTCGCCCCCATCCTCCGCGGTAGAGGGAAGGAAATGGGAATGAAGGTCATGGGTAAACAGCACCGTAACCTGTTTGCTTTCCTCTTCCGCCGATGCAGGCAGTACCAGAGATACGCACATAATTAGCGCCAATACCAGTGCGCTCATGCGCTTGAATATATTCATCATAGAAATCTCCTTTTCTCAAAACTCCCTACACGATATCACAAAAAAGCTCCAGGCGCAAGCTGATCTTACGTCTCCTCCTCCAGAAATTTCCGGATCCGTTTCAGAAAAGGCGAGCCATACCAGGCAGCCTTGATCTCGCCTACACCGGAAACCTTTTTGAACTGGGAGGTAGTGAGCGGCTTCTTTTCCGCCATATCTGCCAGGGTTGCGTTGGAGAAAATTACAAATGGCGGCACGCCAGCCTCTCTTGCAAGATCTGCCCGCAGTTCCCGAAGTACATCATACAGGTCTGCATCCGACCCCGTAAGTTTGGAAGAGTTGATTTTCTCCTGCTGCTTCTCTTCTTTTCTCACCAACATCTGTACCGTTTTTCCCTGATACAGCACCTGACCCGCAGAAGGTGTCAGCTGCAAGGTCTGGTGTTCCGATTCCGTAAGCAAATACCCTTCCGCTTCCAGATGGTCCATCATTTCGTGGACCTCTGTCCGGGTTCGATCCTTCATCAGTCCATAGGTGGACAGGCTGTCCAAGCCCTGCTCCAAAATCTTTTTATCCCGGCTGCCCCGCAGTACCCGGCCTACAGTGGAGATACCCACAGAATACCCCAGCTTATCCCGGATCCGCTTTACGCAGGACAGGATCATCTGCGCCTCCCGGGTGATGTCCAGGGCCTCAAAATCTCCCCGGCAGTTTCCGCAATTACCGCATATCTCCGGGTGCTTCTGCCCGAAATACTCCAGAATATACGCCCGCAGGCACAGCTTGGTCTTGCAGTAGCCCACCATGGCATCCAGCCTAGCCAGATCCTGCTGCCGGATCAGCTCCCGCTGGGCTTCATCCAGTTCTTCATTTTCTCCGGCTTGCTCGATAAAGTACATGGCAGTCTGAACATCCTGCTTTCCAAAAAGCAAAATGCAGTCTGCGTCGGCCCCATCCCGGCCAGCCCTGCCTGCCTCCTGATAATAGGCTTCGATGCTCTTGGGCATATTGTAGTGGATCACAAAGCTGACATTTGACTTATCGATGCCCATGCCAAATGCATTGGTGGCCACCATAACAGTCTTCCTATCAAAGAGGAAATCCTCCTGATTCGCCGTCCGCTCTTCTTCCTCCAACCCTGCATGGTACCGGGTGGCCGAGTACCCATGGTCCTGCAGCAGTTCACAGACCGATTCCACCTTTTTCCGGGTGGAACAGTATATGATTCCACTTTTCCGCTTCCGGGTCGCCAGCAGCCCCAGCAACTCGTTATCCTTTCGTTCGGGACGCAGGACTTCCAGGAACAGATTGGGCCGATCAAACCCCGTCACAGTCCGCACAGGTTCCCGCAGCTCCAGGATCCGCTCAATATCCTCCCGAACCTGCTTGGTGGCAGTGGCAGTAAATGCACCCACCACCGGTCTGCAGGGAAGCCCATGGATAAAGTTTACGATCCGCAGATAGCTGGGCCGAAAATCCTGGCCCCACTGAGAAATGCAGTGGGCCTCGTCCACCGCCACAAAGGAAATGGGAAGTTTTTCCGCCAGAGATCCAAATCCGCCATAATCCAGCCGTTCCGGAGCCACATATACAATTTTATACTGTCCTGCCAGCAGATTTCGGTACACTGCCTGCATCTGTGCGCTGTTCAGGGTGCTGTTGATATAAGCCGCAGGAACCCCTGCCGTTTTTAGTGCCATCACCTGATCTCGCATCAGGGAAATCAAGGGCGAGATTACCAGGGTAATCCCCGGTAGCAGCAAGGCAGGAATCTGATAACAAACACTCTTCCCTCCGCCGGTGGGCATGATGCCAAATACATCCCTGCCGGAAAGAACACCATCGATCAGGACCTCCTGTCCCGCTCGGAATTGGCTGTATCCAAAGAAATGAGACAGCAGTTGATACTTATCCATCCAATCACCATTTTCGTTCTTTTGTTTTATTATCACATAAGACCGTCATAATTGCAACAGAAATATCCACGCCGTGAGACGTGGATATTCATTACATTCTTTTCAGTGTTTTCTCAATTACATCCTTATCTGCCAGCCCCAAGGAAAAAGCTGTAGCGCTGCCTGCGGCAGTACCCAATTTCAGGGCATAGCCATAGTCCCGGGTCTGCAGGTAGCCTGCCAGGAAACCCGCAACCATGGAATCCCCCGCACCCACACTATTGACCACTTCCCCCTTGGGGCAATGGATGCGGTGGACCGTGCCATGCTCGTCCAGAAGCAGTGCGCCTTCCCCTGCCATGGAAACAAGAACATTTCTGCCGCCCATCTGCTGCAGTCTTCGGGCAAATTCGGTAATTTCTTCCTCAGTACAGGGTATCTGTCCAAAGATTTCCCCCAACTCCAGATGATTGGGCTTTACGAGAAAGGGTCTGTGCTTCAGACAGTTCACCAATAAATCCCCGGCGGCATCCACTACAGTTTCGATTCCGCGTCCATGCACCCGGCTCATTATTTTCTCATAGCTATCCTCAGGCAGGCATCCTGGAATAGAACCGGACAGCACCAGCAGGTCTCCCTGTTGCAGTTCTTCCAGCTGGATGTACAGCCGTGCCATGTCCGCTTCCCGGATCACCGGGCCAATACCGTTGATCTCCGTTTCCTCTCCTGCCTTTACCTTTACATTGATCCTCGTCATTCCTTCGGAAAGGTGGAGAAATCGGGTGGTCAGTCCCATGGCCTGCAACCCCTTCTCCAGTCCTTCCCCGGTAAAGCCCGCCACAAACCCCAGTGCAACCGTATCCACGCCCAGGGTTCGAAGCACATTAGACACATTGATGCCCTTTCCGCCATACTGGATATCTTCCGAATCATTCCGGTTCAGTTCTCCGGGACGAAGGTCTTCCCGCAGGTGAACTACATAGTCGATAGCAGGATTCAGCGTGACCGTATAGACCATAGCGCACCTCACTTCACTGTTGTCAGATAACTGCTGACACAGTACAAAACCTGGCCGTTATACTCCACCCGAGACCAGCCCACATCCTCATTGATACCTGTTCGCACTGCCACATCCCCATACTTCAATTGGGCCACCACCTGAGATTCCTCATTGGTGACACTGGGAATGTTCCGCAGATTTACCACATCCTTAGCGGTGACCTTTTCATTCATCGGCACAAACCGGGTCTCAACGCCCTCATCCTGGATCTCATCAGGAGAGGCATAGGCAAGGTCTGTTGTCAGGAAGTTGGACACGGCATAGTATGTTTCCCCGTTGAACAGAATCTTGGACCAGCCACTGTCGCTGATGGCGATCCGGGTTGCTTCCTCTCCATTTTTCAGGGTATACAGCACCACACTGTCCGCATCCTGGCTGGGAATGCTACGCAGGTTGGTCTCCTCTTTTGCGGTAACAATCTCATTGACTTCTGTAAAGGCCATCAGCGCCTCCGGGTCCGGAAATGCCTTCTCAGGAACCGTCTTGTCCTTGGGCGCCTTCACGCCGTCATAGCCAAAGTAGGCCACATTCCGGTCCACGCTCTGACTGATGCCGGGAATGGTGCCGTCCTTGGTATACTGCCACATATGATGTAGGCCCTCATAACTGGATTTTCCCATAAAGGGATCCGGGTTTTCCGGATACTGGGCCACCCAGATCTTGTACTTGTTCACAAGGCGGTAAATGTCCCATTCTTCCCCATAGGCAAGCTGGCTCTTGGAGCCATAGAACAATCCCTCATAGCCCCTGTCCTCAATGGTCTCCAGGAAGGCAATGGCAAAGTCTGTCCGCTCTTCTTTGGAAAGGTCATACTGGCGGCTGTCCGGGTTTTCAAAGCCCTCGCAGTCATAGGCCACAGGATAAGTAATGGGATACCGGGCAATCAGGTCCGCCACCCAGTTGGCCTCCTCCACAGCCTCCTCCTCACTGATGGCAGTGGAGAAGAAATAGACACCCAACTTGATCCCGTACTTCTGGGCCTCCTGAAGATTATACCGTGCATTGCTGTCCTCCACAATGGTGCCATCGGACTTTGAGCGGTAGCCCACCCGGACCATGGCAAAGTCAATGCCGGAGGAAGCCGCCGCTTCCCAGTCGATGGTACCCTGGTATTTTGCCACATCGATACCATGGGTGGTCTCGTCCGTCTCCTTCACTGTCTCCCGGGGGATCATAAGGCACACGATCAGTACCAGAAAACCCACCAGCGCACACACAATGCCGCCGTAAATCAGCTTCTGCCCCAAGGTGTAACCACGCTGGTATTTATGCTTTTTCTTTTTCATAAGCAAAAATTCCTTTTATGTTATTTTTCATAGCGTATCACAAAACAGGGAAAATGTCTATGATTGTCGAGTTGTAAATTCTTGCAATCTTCCTGGGAAACTGCTTGATTTTTTACTCTCCCGCTGGTATAATAGCGAAGTTTGGAGATGTACCCAAGTGGCTGAAGGGTGCGGATTCGAAATCCGCTAGGCGCCGCAAGGCGTGCGGGGGTTCAAATC
>JAXJVC010000051.1:0-7336 GCA_036308745.1 Oscillospiraceae bacterium
ATGCTGCTATAGCTCAGCCGGTAGAGCGCATCCTTGGTAAGGATGAGGTCGCCAGTTCAAATCTGGCTAGCAGCTCCAATAAAACCCATCCATACGGATGGGTTTTAATTTTTTAGAAGGGGATTACCAGATTTGAAAGACTTAATGCAACACTCCGGTGACGTGTTGCGGGAGACCAGATCAAAAACTGGTCGACACAGTTCTGAAACAAATCTGGCTAGCAGCTCCCAAAACGTCTGATATCAATTCAGCTCGGGAGCTCTTCTGAACGACGCAACAACAGCGGTGACCGTAAAACGTCACCGCTGTTTGACTTTCTATCTGCAGTGTGATAAGATGGGGAAAATTTTGACAGAAGGTGACTCTATGGTAGGTTTAGGGACCATCATCAACACAGTGGCGATTTTGGCAGGAGGACTGCTTGGCGGGCTGTTTGGGCGTTTTTTGAAGGAAAGCACACAGGATGCTCTGACCAAGGTTTGCGGCGTCAGCACCCTGTTTATTGCCATCTCCGGGGCTATGGAAGGGATGCTTACCGTGGAGGGGAGGACGGTCGTCAGCGGCGGCGCTATGCTGATCATTGGCTGCCTGGCCATCGGCACTTTTCTTGGAGAACTGCTGAACATCGAGGGCGGCTTTGAACGGTTTGGAGAATGGCTGAAGGTCAAGTCCGGCAATGCGAAGGACAAAGGCTTTGTCAATGCCTTCGTCACGGCCTCCTTAACAGTCTGCATTGGCGCTATGGCCATCGTTGGCTCTATCCAGGACGGCATTTTAGGGGACTATTCCATCCTTGCTACAAAAGCGGTGCTGGATCTGATTATTATTATGGTCATGACCTGCTCCTTGGGCCGTGGTGCGGTTTTTTCTGCTATTCCTGTTGCGGTATTCCAGGGGAGCATTACCGCCCTGGCGGGGCTTGTACGGCCTCTTATGACGGATGCAGCCCTTGCAAACCTGTCCCTGATCGGCAATGTGCTGATCTTCTGCGTGGGCATCAACCTGGTGTGGGGCAAGAAGGTGAAGGTAGCCAATATGCTGCCCGCCATCGTAATCGCGGTCATCGCAGCATTTTTGCCGGTTTGAATAGGAACACCCTCCGGGAAATCTGAGCCCGGAGGGGTTTTCCATGTTGCCAACAGGTCAATGATTTGCTAAAATAAACATATCAATTTGGCAGAAAGAGGCGATACCATGTCCTGGCTGGATCAAATGCATCATCCCGAAAAATACTGGAAGATCTTCTTGAAATGGAGCTTGCTTGGGGTGCTGATTGGCGGTATCGGCGGGCTTTTGGGAGCTTGCTTCCACCACACCCTCCATTTCGTGACCCATTTGCGGGGAGAATATCCCTGGCTGATTTTTCTGCTGCCCCTGGGCGGTTTGCTGTCGATTGGAATCTACCGGCTGTTCCGGCTGCGGAATAACCGTGGTACCAATGAGATTATTGATGCGATTTTGAACGACGGTTCTGTGAATCCCCTCATTGCTCCTGTAATCTTTCTGGCCACCTCTATTACGCACCTGTTTGGCGGCTCTGCCGGACGGGAGGGCGCAGCTCTGCAGCTCGGCGGCTCCGTGGCATCCCTGCTGGGAAAGCCTCTGCGGCTCAATGAAAATGAGCGGACGGTGCTGACCATGAGCGGTATGAGCGCTGTCTTTGCCGGGTTGTTCGGTACACCTTTGACAGCGACCATTTTTACCATGGAATTTGCTTCCGTGGGAACGATTTTCTCTCCGGCGTTACTGCCTTGTTATCTGGCAGCGTTTATGGCTAGTCGCGTGGCGGGTGCCATGGGGGTCCACGCCGAGGTGTTCCCCCTGAATGAGGCGGTTCCCTTTACCTTCAGCGTCAACTGGAAGGTGCTGGTGCTGGCAGTCTCCATCGGTATGCTGGGCATTGCCATGTGCTGGGTGCTGCATCAGGCGGAGCATTTTGCTGCGAAACGGATCCCCAATGCCTGGCTGCGGATTGCCCTGGGCGGCACAGTTATTGCAGTCCTGACCCTGATGGTGGGGGATCACCGCTACAACGGCGCGGGCATGGATATGGCCCTGAAGGCTGTGGCGGGGGAAGCAGACTGGTTCGATTTTGGGATGAAGCTGCTCTTCACCGCAGTGACCCTCTCAGCGGGCTTCAAAGGCGGCGAGATCGTCCCCACGTTTTGTATCGGCGCCACCTTTTCCTGCGCACTGGGCGGTCTTCTGGGGCTGGATCCGGGGATTGCAGCGGCGCTGGGCTTGGTGGGCCTCTTCTGCTGTGTGACCAACAGTCCCATTGCTGCCATCTTCCTCAGCATTGAGATGTTTGGCAGCGCCAATGTGTATCTGTTTGCTTTTGTGTGCGTCATTGCCTTTGTGATTTCAGGCAACTGGGGACTTTACGCCAGCCAGATCATCCAGTTCTCCAAGTCCCGGATGGTAAAGCGGCATTATGAGGGTGCGCAAATGCACCATGAGGAGGTATAGTATGGAATTTGGTCCCATCAATTTGGCAGGCGGCATTCTGGTGGCGCTGATCCTGGTTCCCAACATCATATATGCCCTGAGAAATCCCGGGGCAGAAAACAAGTGTACCAATCAATGGATGAACCTGATGGAGCAGGTGGGCCGGTACGGCTCCATGGCGCTAATGGTATTGCCCATAGGCGTATGGAAATTTGGCTTCCCCAGTTTGGGAGATCTACTGCTCTGGCTCTTTGGAAACGGGACACTGCTGCTCCTGTACTGGGGCTGCTGGATCCCATATCTGCGCAAACCGGGCAGAAAGCTGGCCATCGCTCTGGCGGTGATTCCCACCTGCATTTTTATCCTCAGCGGCCTGACACTGCAGCACTGGCTGCTGGTGATCACAGGGATCGTGTTTGGTATTGGGCATATTTACGTGACATTAGAGAACCATAAATAACAAAATTCCGGGAAACCTGTTGGCTTCCCGGAATTTTTATGTCCGTATTTATTCACCGCAACCGGAATCGATCAGGGCGGCAATGGCTTCGATGGCGGCATCCTCGTCAGGACCTTCGGCGGTGATCTTGATTTCAGTGCCCTTGGTCATGCCCAGGCTCATAACGCCCAGGATGGATTTGGCATCCTTGGACTTACCGGCAGCGATGTTCTCCACGGTGACCTTGCTCTGGAACTTCTTGCATTCCTGAACAAAAATGGATGCGGGACGGGCATGGATGCCGTTGGGATTGATAACGGTTTTGATGACTTCTTTCATGGTATATCCTCCAAAATTTATGTAATTACAAATGGCGTACACGGGGCATATATTCTGCCAGGATGGCGGCATTGTAGCCGTCGGAGCCGGGGCAGTTGCCGCTGTGGAAGACCTTCGGTTCCTTGCCATGGGAACGCATAATCTCGCAGGCATGGAGAACGATGGAATTGGCAATGGCCAGGGTAGCTACGGTGGACACGGGGCCGGCCTTGGTGCCGTCGTCGCAGACTTCTACTGTGGCATCACCCACAGGTACATGGTTATCGATGCACAGGTCGCAGAAATCCGGCAGATGCAGGCCGTCCTTTTGGCGGGAGGGCTTTTCCAGGTAGGCATAAGAGGAGATGCCGATGACTTTTGCCCCCCGCTCCCGGGCCAGCTCCGCCATTTCCATGCCAAAGGGGTTGATGCCGGAAGTGGAAGCGATCAGCAGGCAGTCCTTGGGTCCGATGGGGTAACGTTCAATCACGTGCTTGGCGTAGCCGCTCATGCGCTCGATCTGACTGGATTTTGCCGCGCCCTCATGGAGCATGGCGGCGGTCTCAAAAATGGGGTACACAGGGGCCAGGCCACCTGCACGGTAGAACAGCTCCTCGGCAAGCATATGGGAATGGCCGCAGCCGAAGACATACAGCAGGCCGTCCTGTTCCAGAGTGCGGGCCAGTTCAGCGCCTGCCTCTTCGATCTTTTCTGCTTCCCGGGTGAAAATCTGATCCAAGGTACTGGTCAAGTTTTCTCTGTAAAGCTGATAGTACATTTCAAAACCTCCAATTATTCAGAAATGGTTATGGATGGGACCATCCAATGGAATGCTCAGATGTCATGCTGATATGGTAGGTATAGCGATCGCCCCGGTATTTTCCCTCCACATATTCCAGGGGGTTGCGCTCCGCATCAAAGGATTGGCGGGTGGTAAACATGGCATAGGCCGGTGTGTTTTCTCCCAGCAGCCTCTGCTCCCAGGGCTGTAGCAGGCCGATCTCCAGGGTCTGCTCTGCGTACACAGGGGATACCCCGCATTTTTCACGGAAGATGGCATATAGGGATGCGTCATCGACAATGTGGGCCGCTACGGTACCTCCCAGGGAGGGATGGAGGTAGCAGGTCTCGATGGCAAGAGGCTTGCCACCAGCCAGTCGAAGGCGGCGAAGCATGACTACTTGCGTATTGATCTCGATGTTCAGCTTGCCGGCGATCTTTTCTGCGGCGGGAATCTCCTCCAGCGCCAGGATCTGGGAGCCGCAGGACAGGTTCAGGTCCTGCATATTTTCTGTCAGACTGGTAAGCTGGGAGAGTTTGACAGGAAATTTTTCACTGCGGACAAAGGCACCCTTGCCCTGGACACGGTAAATAGTGCCGGCTTCCTCCAACTCAGCCAGCGCCCGGCGGACAGTTATGCGGCTGACGTCGTATTGTTCGCAAAGCTCCCGCTCGGATGGGAGGCATTTATCTGACTGATAGGCGCGCTCCCGGATAAGCTGGTGTAGCTGCTGGACCAGCCAGGCGTATTTTGTTTTAGGGGCTTCTTTTTCCATAACACCCTCCACACAGTAATACAGTTGGTCATGGATTTGAATATCATTATAGCAGAGGATATGGATAATTTCAACAAGAAAACGACAGATAAAAATTTAATTTGTATTTTTTCTACAAAATAGTTGCAAAGAGATAAAACAAGTGGTATACTAATTCCATAATTTCGGAAAGGAAGGTGCAGTCCATGGGAGGCATCATTGCAAAGGAGAATCTGCGGGTAGGACTGAAGGCCGCTGACTGGCGGGAAGCCATCCGTTTAGCTGGCGGTGTGCTGGAAGCAGCCGGAAGCATCACCTCGGAGTATACCGATTCCATGATCAAAGCGGTGGAGGAGCTGGGACCCTACATCGTCATCATGCCCGGTTTTGCCATTGCCCACGCAGCCCCCTGCGAAGCGGTCCATAAGGAGGACCTGGCTTTTATCACCCTGGCGGAGCCTGTATCCTTTGGCAGCCCCAATGACCCGGTGAACCTGATCCTTTGCGTGGCTTGTGTGGACCGGGAAAGCCATGTCCGAGCTCTGCAGGCTGTGGCGGAGGTCCTCTGCGGTGACGGCGTTATGGAAAAGCTGGCCCAAGCCGATTCAGTGGAAGCGGTGGAGGCCATTCTGGGCGGAGACGCTTAATTTCAGTATCCCGTGCATCAGCACACGATACATATATATTTTATTGCGAAATGAGGAACATGATATGGGAGAAATTAAGATCCAGGCGGTATGTGGCTTTGGCTGCGGATCCTCGCTGTTTCTGCGGATCAAGATCGACAATGTTCTGAATGCCCACGGCCTGAAGGCCCGGACATTCTGCGGCGATGTGGGCACGGCCTGCTCTGCCGACTGCGATGTCATCTTCATCTCCGCTGAACTGGGCGAGCGGATCAAGGACCGGGCTACGGTTCCTGTAGTCATCATCAACAACTTCATGGATGACAAGGAAGTCACCGAAAAGGTTCTTGCCTACTTCGAGACCCTGAAGTAATGGTATAGACTGCCCAGGCGGTTTATATAGGAAGAGAAAAAACAAGTGGAAAAAATAGGAGGTTTATCGAATGAACGCTGTTCTTGACTTTATCGTCAACGAAATCTTTGGTCAGGGCGCCATCTTTATCTCCCTGATTGCATTGGTCGGCCTGCTGCTGCAGAAGAAATCTGCCGCAGAGGTGATCCGTGGCACCTTCATGACGGCCATCGGTTACTTCGTCCTGAATCAGGGCGTTAGCATCGTATCCGGCACCGTCGCAGACGTGGGTACTGCATTCTCCACCATTATGCCCAAGGCTGTTCCCTCCACTGCTGTGGACATCGGCGGCCTGTACGGCACCGAGATCGGCATCGTCATGATCCTGGGCTTTGCCATCAACCTGATCTTCGCCCGCTTCACCAAGTGGAAGACCGTTTTCCTGACTGGCCACATGCTGTACTGGTTCCCCTACATCTTCATCGCTGCCGGTGTTGATGCAGGCCTGTCCGGTGCCAAGCTGATCATCCTGGCTGCTCTGTTTACCGCAGTCTACATGATCGTGGCTCCCAACCTGATGCGCCCCCTGGTGAAGAAGGTCACCGGCACCGATTCCTTCTCCATCGCACACCCCACCACCACTCTGTCCCTGGTCTCTGCCGGTGTTGCCAAGCTGGTTGGCGACCCCAAGAAGTCCACTGAGGACCTGAAGTTCCCCAAGGGCCTGAACTTCCTGCGTGAAGTTTCCATTACCGGCTCTATCGTCATTCTGCTGACCTACCTGGTCATGGCTCTGCTGCTGACCATTAACGGCCACAATCCCGGCGAAGTCCTGGGCTATGACCGTGCCTTTACTTACTACTTCACCAAGACCATCAACTTCGGCATGGGTGTTACCATCATGCTGCTGGGTGTCCGTATGCTGATCGCTGAGATCGTTCCTGCATTCCAGGGCATCGCAACCAAGGTCGTTCCCGGTGCAATCCCCGCTCTGGACTGCCCCGTGATCTTCAACATTGCTCCCAATGCTCTGATCATTGGCTTCCTGTGTGGCCTGGCTTCCTCCACCGTGACCATCCTGATCTGCACCTCCCTGAATGTCTTCCCCACTGTGGTCATTCCTCTGGCATTCACCTGCTTCTTCGAGGGCGGCTGTGCTGCTATTGTTGCAAACGCTTACGGCGGTGTCCGCGGCTGTATCATTGCTTCCATCGTCAATGGTATCGTCATGGTCCTGCTGGTTGGCTTCGGCGCTTACTTCTTCAACAATACCATCCAGGATTGGATGCTGGTCTACGGCGGCCAGGACTTCTCCCTGTGGGGCATTGTGGAAGGCATCATCGCAAAGCTCATTGCCTGATTTGAATAGCTGACTCCCTTCCTTGTTCCTTCGGTTTCCCCCTCTGCCCCCAGGCAGAGGGGGATTTTTTCAGAGAGGGAATTAGATGTTGGGATTTGTCTGTCTATCCTGACTGAATTCAGCTTTGCATTCATTCATACGGACCAATGTAGGGCGGGCTACTTTCAGCCCGCCGAATATTGCACCACAGCGCATTGTAACGGTGGATTGAGGGTAAGCCCACTCATATTAAGAAGGACAAACAATATTGTAAAAAAA
>JAXJVC010000052.1:0-6366 GCA_036308745.1 Oscillospiraceae bacterium
CGCATGATCTCGCCCCGTCCTTCGCACATCACTGTACCACCGATGACACAAAACGGCACATCGCTGCCCAGCTTCTCGCCCAGCTTCCGCAGTTCTTCCCCGGTAAAGGGGCTGCCTTCGTGCTCGTTGAGCGCTTTCAGCACAGCCGCGGCGTCAGCGCTGCCGCCGCCCATGCCCGCGCCGGAGGGGATCCGCTTCAGAATCCGGATCTCCAGGCCATCGGGGTCGAAGTGCATGGTATCGCAGTAGATCTTGGCAGCCTTCCAGGCCAGGTTTGTCTCATCGGTGGGGATGCCCTCCACGGAGCAAAGCAGCTTCCAGGGCTTTCCGGTACCGACGTCGATCTCCACATCGTCGCGGATAGAGATGGTCTGCATCACGCTCTGCAGATCGTGATAGCCATCCTCCCGCTTGCCCAGGACATCCAGGGTCAGATTCAGTTTGGCGTATGCGCCTTCATAAAGCGTGGTCATAGGGTGACCTCCTGTTCTTTTGTGATCGTATGGCATCCATTATAACGTTGGATCACATTTTTTTCAATTACAAATTATAATTTTCAAAATTCTGCACATCCTAGTGACATCCCAATGCAGAAAGGAAGGGTACTTCATGGATACGATCGCGTTGCTTCTTTCCATCATCGGTTGTCTGAACTGGGGCCTTGTGGGCATTTTCCGGTTTGACCTGGTGGCATGGCTCTTTGGTGGACAGGGCTCCCTGCTGAGCCGTCTGGTCTATACCATCGTGGGTCTGGCCGGCCTGTGGTGTGTGACATTCCTGTTTCGCAGACGGGCCTTTGTTGACGGGGAATAACAAATTAAGCGGCAGTTCCATGGACGGAACTGCCGCTAAAATTTAAGATCCTTTTACCCGGACGATGCACTGGACTTCCTGATCGCAGTATTTGGCGACCACTGCAGTGACACCGGTTCCAATGGCGGTGACGAGGCCCTTGTCATCCACTTTGGCAATGTAGCTGTGCTCCGTGCTCCACTGGATGTCCTCGGGCTTCAGGTCGCAGTCCAGAGGCATCTGGAATTGGTAGCCCATCACCAGGCTGATATCGGATTTGCCCAGCTTCAGGGTGATCTCGGGGGGCGCAGTGGTAGCCTGCGTGGTCTCAATGGTAACTTCCGTTTCCTCTGTCGCCTGGGTTTCCTCCACGCCTTCCGTTCCGCCCTCCTCACCGGCTTCCAGCACCGGCATGGTATCGCCGGCGGTGGTCTCCGGTACAGCCAGAGCATAATCTACCACCACGGAGCAAACCAGCTGCTGCTTGCCGCAGGTAATGTAGATACTGGTCTTACCTTCTCCCACTGCGGTGATCTTTCCATCCTGGGTAACGGTGGCGATGGACTCGTCCCCAGAAACAAAGGTCAGAGTATCGGTGGTGTCCTCCGGCATGACCGTTACGTGAAGCAGCCAGAACTGGCCCTTTTTACTCAGCTCTGCAACACCGCTGGTGAGCACCAGGCTCTCACAGGGAATGGTGGGTTCCGTCGTTTCCTGAACCTGGGTCTCCGTAGGGGCTGTTGTAACAACAGTGGGAACCGGTTCCCCGCCATCGAGCATATTCGGCAGCAGATAGCGCAGGAACAGAAAAGCCGAAGCCGCCAGCAGCAGCATGATGACCACCACCAAAAGAATCACCAGGGTCGTGTTGGTCTTGGGTCTGTCCTGATGGGTGTCCTCTGCGTAGGCAGTCTCTTCCTCCGTGTCTTCCTCTTCATCCCCGGTATCCACCGCGTCGTAGTCGAAGATCTCACGTTTTTTCTTTTTCAAATTTGCAACAGAAAACCGTCCGCCCTTGGCCTTAAGACCGGCATTTTCTTCTTCCGCACCGGATGCGCCCACGTCCTGCTCACTGAAATCCCGGGAAGATCCGCAAATGGGACAGGTTTCGGCAGTATCCTGGTAAATCGTACCGCAAATGTCACAAATCACCTTGCTCATGGCAAACCTCCTTACTGGAAACCCGCAGGAATCCATGATTTTGCGTTATTATAACATCCTTTGACAGAGAAAACAACAACAAAGATGTTGCTTTTTTCTCATTTTTATTTTATGATATATTAGTTAAAGGAGGCGATTCATTTGTCCGTACCCAATCTCATCTCTCCTTTGCTGGACGGATTCACCATGGGCAATCCCATGAGCAGCCACGACGGCGTGCGCTGCTACCCGGCCATAAAGGAAAACTCGGATGACAAATACATCGTAAAGATCATTTCCATCCCTGCATCCCAGGTGCAGCTGGATGCGCTGCTGCTGACCGGCGCTTATAAAGACCCCGCCGATGCCATGGACTACTTCAAGGATGTTGCCGACAGCGTTGTGAAGGAAGCGGAGCATCTGCAGCGTCTTTCCAAGCTGGACGGCTTTTTAGGCTATGAAGGCTGGCAAGTGGTCCCTATGGAGGACGGCAAGCTGGGCTACAAGGTCTGTCTCATCAGCCCCTACAAGCGTTCCCTGGAAAAATATATGCGCCGCAGCCTGATGACTCATCTGGAAGCGGTGAACCTGGGCCTTGACCTGTGCGCCGCTCTGGCGGTGTGCCGCCGGGCGGGCCTATTGTATGTGGACCTGAAGCCGGGCAACATTTTCATTTCCCGGGACAAGACCTACCGCATCGGCGACCTGGGCTTCGTGGAGCTGGATTCCCTGCAGTATACTTCCCTGCCCGGAAAGTACCGCAGTCCCTATTCTCCCCCGGAAGCCCGGAACGACCTGAATACCCTGAACGATACTGTGGACATCTATGCCCTGGGCATGATCCTGTATCAGATCTACAACGATGGTGCTCTGCCGGAGCAGCCCAAGAACCCCACGGAGCCTTTCCCCGCTCCCGCCAACGCGGATTATGAGATTTCTGCCATCATCATGAAGGCCGTGGCGCCCGATCCCAAGGAGCGCTGGCAGGATCCTATCGCCATGGGACAGGCTTTGGTTGCCTATATGCAGAGCAACACCGTCAACAGCACCCCCATCAAGCCCCCCGCACTGGACATCCCCGAGGATGCCGTTCCCGTACTCCAGGAGGAAGCACCCAGGGAGCCCGAATTTGCGGGCATCACCCAGGATGATTCCGCTCCCGACGAGCGGGATGCCCAGGATGTGGAGGTAAGCGAGGTGCTTGCGGAGCTGGTAGACCAGGCAGATGACCTGATTTCCCATGAAACACCGGAGGGTGTGGTGGTCCCCGAACCCGCCGAGCTTCCCATCCCCGATTTTGTGGAGGAGGAAGAAACGGAAGAAGAATCCGAAGAAGACATTCTGAAGGAATTCCTGGCCCACATGGAAAACACCGTAGACGAGGAAGAGGAAGAGGAAGAAGAGGATGAGCCTGAGCCCTCCGCTCCTCCCGTGGTCAACCGCAGAAAAGAACGCAAGCCCAGAAAGCCCATCGGAACTGCCTGGGTCGCCCCTGTGATTGTTATGATCATTCTGGCCCTGCTGGGCTGCGGCGGCTTCTGGTTCTATCAGAATTACTATCTGCAGACCATTGACAGCCTGACCATCGACGGCTCCCAGACCCAGATGGTGGTCTCCATCGAATCCCAGGTGGATCCCTCCCTGCTGAGCGTCGTCTGCACCGATACATACGGCAACTCCATGACCCAGAGCGTGGTGGACGGCAAGGCGGTCTTTACCGATCTGCTGTCCAACTCTCAGTACAAGGTCCAGCTTCAGATCAGCGGCTTCCACAAGCTGGTTGGTCAGACGGCGGATATCTTTAACACCGATGCCCTGACCAACATCGTCAGCCTGTCCGCTGTCACCGGTCCGGAGGATGGCTCCGTGATGCTGACCTTCACCGTGGACGGCCCGGAGCCTGAGGAATGGACTGTGACCTGTCTGGCAGACGGCCAGGAGGAAATCGTCCAGACCTTCACCGGCCACAACGTGACTGTTAAGGGTCTGGCTGTTGGCAGCCTGTACACCTTCTACCTCACCGCCGGAGAGGACACGGTCCTGCTGGGACAGACCTCCATGGCTTACATCGCTTCTCAGCTGGTGACCGCCAAGACCCTGGCCATCACCTCCTGTGATGGCGGAGAGCTGAATGTGGACTGGGAAGCCCCGGAGGATGCCACCGTGGAAAGCTGGACCGTGCGCTGTTACGGCGGCGGCTATGACCAGACCCAGGAAGTCACTGAGACCGAGGCGCTGTTTACCGGCATTGATCCCGCCGCAGCCTACACGGTGGAAGTCACCGCCGCAGGCATGACAACCCCCATCCGCACCAACATCACCGCCAATCCTATCACCATTCGGGAGTTTGCCGTGGATGACAGCGAGGAAGGTAAGCTGACAGTCACCTGGAACCACGACGGAGAAGATCCCGTGGGCGGCTGGCTGCTGATGTACACCATCGACGACAGCGATCCTCCCAGTGTGGTCAAGTGCGATGACGCTTCCGCTGAGATCAGCCCCCGGCTCCCCAGTGCCGACTACCGCTTCACCATCCAGGCAGCCGACGGCACCTCCATTTTCAGCAATGAGCATACCTACAAATGCCCCAGCGCTGAAATCTTCCAGGGCCAGGCACTGTCTGCCGACAAGATTACAGGCTATCTGCTGAAAACACCCGAGGGTGAATGGAGCTATGAATCCGAAGGCAAGGAAGCCTTCTCTGACACCTTCACCTCCGGCGACAGCTTGTCTCTGGTGCTCCAGGCTTCTGTGAACTTCTACCTGGAGAAAGAAGATATCTCCGTTATGTACGTCTTCCGGGACGGCAGCGGAAATGTGCTTCCCGACCTGGTCTCTCAGGAGACTGTGGACTGGGAGGAGCTATGGTATGACGGCGATTACCACATGGGTGAGCTGAATATCCCCAAGGCTCCCACCGAGCCTGGTGACTACTCCCTGAGCCTGTATTTCAACAACAAGGCTGTGATCTATATCACTTTCTCCATCACCGAATAAGCACAGGCCCCATGATGCGAACGTGTCATGGGGCTTTTCCCTTTTCTTGCCGCGGCTTTCGATGTTATCTTCCCTGTCCAATCTGGTATCATCATGCCATTCCGATGGAGCATTCACCCGGAAATATCATATTCTGGGAAAAGAATCGTCAATTCCGCCAAAAATGCCTGCCCAGTTGGAGCTGTCTTATGCCAATGGCTGATTTTTGGGATATGTTCACAAATTTCATCAAAAATATGCTACAATGTGCACAAAGCAACGAGCAAGGAGCAGGTTTATGCGCGGAAAAAGTCATATCCATCTGGGCCGGTATCTGGCACAGCGTTATATGGAAAATATCCCCGAGCAGTATGTCAAGGCCTTTCTGGTAGGCTGTATCCAGCCGGACCGGAACCCCGCTACATACCTGAAAGGTTCCCTGCGCTGCCAGTGGCTTCGGGGGCATAACTACCAGAACGCCCGCCGTTTTATGCGAAAGATCTCCCGCCGCCTGGAGCGGAAGGAAAACCTAAAGATATTTGATTACTACACCCTGGGCAAGCTGATCCACTACACCGCCGATGCCTTTACCTACGCTCACAACAGCACCTTTCCCACTGACCTGGAGGAGCATCGGGAATATGAGGCCGCCTTGCAGGATCACTTTCTGGAATATCTCCAGGCAGACCCTCAGGTGGACACCCGGATGGCAAGATCTGTGATGGATGCCATTTACAGCTACCACCGGGAGTATATCGCCCATCCTGCAGACATCCGTCGGGATGCCCAATTCGCCCTGACGGCCTGCTGCTGTGTGCTGGCCATACTTTTCACCCCGCGAATCCTGTGATTTTGGAGTGTGCCTGTTATGCACCGAATTGCCTGTATGTGTTCGGACGCCGCCGTCGCGGCTTTGATCCTTGCTCCCTGTTTTCTCTATCTGCATAAGCGGGTATTCCACAGCAGAGCAAGGACCCTTGGCTGCTTCCTTTTCGCCGTGTACCTCTCCGGTATGTTCGCGGTGGTTGGGCTGCCCGATATCCGCTATGTTCGTTTTTCTGCCAATATCAATCTGGAACCCTTTCTGTATATGTTTTCCGACTATGAAAACAGCCTGCTGAATGTGCTGCTTTTCGGGCCTCTGGGTTGCTTTCTTCCCATGTTCTGGAAAAAATTCAAACCGTTTTACTGGACAGTGCTTTTCGGGTTCGGGGTTTCCCTGCTCATCGAGGTTTTGCAAATCTTTACATACAGGGCCACGGATGTCAATGACCTGATGACAAACACCCTCGGCACCCTCCTTGGCTGGTGTCTTGGGCGGCTTTTGCTGGCAGTCTGTCCGAAGATCCTCCCCGGCGAAAACACAAAGGAGCTGCCAATCGTCTGCGGCACCACCTTTGCCGTCATGTTCTTTCTCCATCCTTTTGTTGCGGATGGAATTGGAATGCTGTTTTGATA
>JAXJVC010000053.1:0-2767 GCA_036308745.1 Oscillospiraceae bacterium
GGTCTTATTTATGCTTCGCACTTGCGAACCAGCTTTTCGTGCATGAGGGCCATAAGGACCAGAATCGCCAGCAGGTACACCGGCAGCAGGGCCACGGTGATGTGGTTGGCGATCAGGCCGAACACCGGGGGTGCCAGCAGGCTGCCCACATAGGCACTGGCCATCTGAACGCCGATGAGAGCCTGAGACCGCTCCGGGCCGAAGTGGACCGGGGTGGAGTGGATAACGCAGGGATAGATGGGAGCGCAGCCCAGACCGATGAGGATCAGGCCCGCCAGGGAGACGGCTTCTCCCATGGGCAGCAGCATGGCGGCAACGCCCAAGCCGATCACCCCCGCGCCCAGCCGGATGAGCTGGGTGTCGGAGAACTTCATGGTGAGGAAACCGTTCAGCGCCCGGCCCACGGTGATGCCGATGTAGAACAGGCTGCCAAAGAAGGCGGCGGTCTCTGTGGGAACGCCCTTGTACAGAGCGAGATAAGAAGCAGCCCAGAGACCGGCGGTCTGCTCCAGAGCGCAGTAGCAGAAGAAGGTGATCAGCACTTCCTTTGCCCCGGGGATCCGAAGGATCTGAGGCAGAGACAGGGCCTTTGCCTCCACCGTCTCCCCGGTGGAAACGGTGCGGCCCTTCCAAAGCCGAAGGCTGAGGAACAGGACAGCAGTCAGCAGGAGCTGCAGAAGGCCGATGGTGCGGTAGCCCATGCTGAAGTGCAGTCCCCCGGAGAGAACGAAGCCCATAATGTAAGGGCCGATGGATGCGCCCACGCCCCACATACAGTGGAGCCAGCTCATGTGGCGGCTGGCATAGTGGAGGGCCACGTAATTGTTCAGGCTGGCATCGATGCTGCCGGCGCCCAGACCGTAGGGAATCGCCCACAGGCACAGCAGCCAGAAGGAATCGGTGACGGAGAAGCCGAACAGAGCCACGGCGGTGATGGCCACGCTGATGGCGGTGACCTTGCCTGTGCCCAGCTTCCGGGTGATCCAGTCGCTGGCCAGGCTGGAAGCAATGGTGCCTACAGAGATGATCATGGAAATAATGCCGGCAAAGGACACGGGAACGCCGAACTCCACATACATAGTGGGCCAGGCGGAACCCAGCAGGGCATCCGGCAGGCCCAGGCTGATAAAGGACAGATAAATAATAACGAGAAGCAGATGTACCATATTACGTTCCTCCCTAGAATCTGGGGTGGTTATAGCATAGAGCGGCGAATTTGTCAATGGAAAGGGAGAAATCAGGAAAAAAAGACTCCCCGGTCGGTGTGAACGGGGAGTCTTACAGGAGAAGATCACTTTGTTTTTTGATGTCCGGTGCAGCTTGCGCAGTTGCCGCCGCAGGTGAGGGCGTCCGGGCAGCCAATGCATTTTATGCCCTGACGCTTTTTCTTCCGGATATACCCCACCACAAAGCCGATGATGACGGCAACGATGGCGATGATGATAAAATTGACCATGAAACGCTCCTTTCCGGGAGGATCTTACTTCTTTGCGCCTACAGGGGTCATCTTTCTGTCAGATTCTTTGCACAGGTAGACGATGACGCCCACGATGACGGCGACGACCAGCAGGCCGGGCAGGAAGCCCGCACCCAGGGTGCCGGTGGTGACCAGGGTGCCGATCTGGTAGACCAGGAAAGCCACGGTGTAGCCGGTGGCGAACTGAAGGGCCACGCCGCTCCAGAACCACTTGCGGTCGTTGATCTCGGAGTTCATAGCACCCAGAGCCGCAAAGCAGGGGGGCGAGAAGAGATTGAACATCAGGTAAGCCAGAGCGGCGGCCTTGGTGATGGCCAGAATGCCGGCGACTTCAGCGCCTGCGCCCTCCAGCATAGCCAGCTCCTCAGTGTCGATCAGGTTCTCCAGGCCAACGAAGCAGACGGCCAGAGTACCGACGACATTTTCCTTAGCAATGAAGCCGGTGACAGCGGCGGCAGCCAGCTGCCAGGAGACAACGCCCACAATGGGCACCAGCAGGTAAGCGATGGGGTTGGCGATGGTAGCCAGAATGGACTGGGAAGCGCTTTCTGCGATCTGGAAGCTCCAGTTGAAGGTCTGCATGACCTGCACGATGGTGTTGCACAGCAGGATGATGGTGCCGGCCTTTACCACATAGGACCAGCCCCGGCTGCACATGGAGGTGAAGGCGCGCTTCAGAGAGGGCAGCTTGTACTCAGGCAGCTCAATGATGAAGTAGGACTTGCGGTTGCGGCTTCCGGTGATCCGGTTGATCAGCAGGGCACCCACCAGGATCACGGCGATGCCCGCAAAATACATCAGGGTGCCCACCCAGCCTGCGTCTTCGAAGAAGGCGCCGGCGAACAGGCCAATCACAGGCAGCTTGGCGCCGCAGGGCATGAAGGGAGCCAGCATAGCGGTGGCCCGGCGCTCCCGCTCGTTGCGGATGGTGCGGCAGGCCATAACACCGGGAATGGCGCAGCCGGTGCCGATGACGAAGGGAATGACGGACTTGCCGGAAAGACCCACCTTCTTGAAGATGGGGTCCAGAACCACGGTGGCCCGGGCCATGTAGCCGCAGTCCTCCAGCAGGGCGATGAGGAAGTACATCACCATGACCAGGGGCAGGAAGCCCACAACAGCGGCAACACCGCCGATGATGCCGTCTACCAGCAGAGACTGAAGGATGGGTGCCGCGCCGGAGACCAATTCACCAACCCAACCCTGGAACACTTCCAGCCAGGCAACCAGGGTGTCTGCCAGCCAGGGTCCCAGAGTGGACTGGGAAATATCGAATACCAGGAACATAAC
>JAXJVC010000054.1:0-5305 GCA_036308745.1 Oscillospiraceae bacterium
CCTGGCTGCCATCAAGAAGAATCTCTACGCTGTCAAGTGCGTTTTCAACGCCGTCAGCGCGTGCAAGAAGATATACAAAGAATTTCAGCCCGATGCCGTCATCGGCACCGGCGGCTATGCCAGCTTCCCGGCCCTTTACGCTGCCCAGACCATGGGCATCCCCACCTGCGTCCATGAGAGCAATGCCCTCCCCGGTATCACCACCAAGCTGGCAGCCAACAAGGCCAGCCGGGTGCTGGTGGCCTTTGAGGACAGCGTGAAGCACTACAAGCACCCCGAAAAGGTGGAAGTGGTGGGCATGCCTGTCCGCCGGGAGTTTATCTACACCAAAAAGGAAGAGGCCCGGAAGGAACTGGGCCTGGATCAGCGGCCCCTGGTGGTGTCTGCCTTCGGCAGCCTGGGCGCCAAGGTCATGAATGAGACGGTAGCGGGTCTGTTCAAGCTGGAGCAGGATGCGAGCTTCCCTTATCAGCACATCCACGCCACCGGCAGCTACGGCTGGGAGTGGATGCCCGCTCTGGTGAAGGAGAAGGGTGTGGACCTGGAGCAGGCAAAGAGCATCGATATGCGGGAGTATATCTACAATATGCCCACGGTTATGGCTGCCGCGGATGTGATCATCAGTCGTGCCGGCGCATCTACCTGCAATGAGATCGGTGCCTGCGGCACCCCCAGTATCCTGATCCCCTCTCCCAATGTGACAGCTAACCATCAGGAAAAGAACGCCCGGGTCCTGTCTGACCGGGATGCCGCGGTGCTGGTACTGGAAAAGGACTGCACCCCTGAAAAGCTGTATGCTGAAATCACCGCACTGCTGGCAGACGACAGCCGCCGGGCGGAAATGTCCCGGAAGCTCCATGAAATGGTCCGGATCGATTCCACCGAGCGGATCTGCGATATCGTGGAGGAACTGACCAGAAACTAAAGTAGCCCCTGTCCAGGAGGAACCAATATGGATACAAATCAGAAGACCCGGGATCCTGCCCGGCAGCGCCGTCCCCAGCAGGGGAGTCAGGCCCGCCCAGCGGAAGCGGACAGAAGAGCTGCCCAGTCCCGGCGCAATACAACTCAGAGAAATACGGCCCAGCGACCTGCCCAGGGTACACCTCGGCGGGAAGGTACAGCCCAGCGGGCATCTCAGCCGCGCCGGGAGGGCAGCATTCCCCGCAGCGCTCCCCAGGGTACCGGTCCCCGGAAAAGCGCACCCCAGCCCAGCGCCCAGGAGCAGGCGGCTGCCCGGGCGGCAGCACGGCGTAACCCGCCCCGGCGGGATACCCGCAGCGACTCCAAGCGAAACGGCGTTCAGGGTATTATGGCTGGCCTGCGCGGTGACAAAAATGCCGATCCCCGGAGACAGGAAGAGCAGGCCAGACGCCGGAAGGCAAAGCGGACTGCGGCCGCTGCCCGGAAACGCAAGCAGGCCAGAAAGCATGATACCCCCGCGGTGATCTACACCGCACCCCAGCCCTTTAACATGAACCGGCTGTTTATCCAGCTTCTAACCGTCACCGCGGTGGTGGCGGCACTGGTGGTGGGTATGTCCGTATTTTTCAAGGTGAAGACCATTACCGTGGCCGGTGCGGAGACCTACAGCGCCTGGGCGGTGCGGGAGGCCTCCGGCATCCAGGAGGGAGACAACCTGCTGACCTTCAGCCGGGCGAGAGCCAACGCCCAGCTTCGGGCGGCCCTTCCCTATGTGGAAAAATCCCGGATCGGTATAAAACTGCCCGATACGGTTATTATTTACATTGAGGAGCTTGATATTGCTTATGCTATCAAGTCCGGAAACGGCGACTGGTGGCTGATGAACGCCAACGGGCGGGTGGTGGAGCTGGTAGACAGCAGCACCGCCGAGCGGTATACCCAGATCTACGGCGTGGCATTGGAAAGCCCCAAAGCCGGTGAGGATGCGGTGGCGGTGGAGGATATCCCCACCGAGACCGATGAATCCGGTGAATATGTCCCGGTGACGGTTACCGGTGCCCAGCGGCTGTATTCGGCCCTGCAGATCCTGAAAGCTCTGGAAGCCAACGATATCGTGGGTGAAGCCGCCAGCGTGGATGTGAGCCGGCTGGATGACATCATCCTGTGGTACGGCACACGCTACCAGGTAAACCTGGGCGACACCAGCAACATGGAGTACAAGATCGCCTGTATGAACGATGTGATCCTGGAAATGAGCGAATACGACTCCGGCATTCTGGACATCAGCTTTACCACCTGGCTCGATCAGGTCGGTTATACGCCGTTCAGCTAGGTTTGTAATAAATTTGTAAATATTTTGCCGAATTATCAGATTTTCTATTGACCAAATTCCAGTTTCGGGATAGAATGTAAAAGTACGAATGCAAATTTGAGGCAGTCCCGCCATATGGGCACTGTGAAAAGATACATAGGAGGAAGAGTTTTATGTCCGAAAGTTTACAGGATCGCGTTGTAAAGATCAAAGTGATCGGTGTCGGCGGCGCCGGCAACAATGTTATTAACCGTATGATCGACGCCGGTGTGGGCGGCGTGGACTTTGTCGTCGTCAATACCGATAAGCAGGATCTGAATAAATCCGTCTGCAAGAATAAGATCCAGATCGGCGAGAAGCTGACCGGCGGTATGGGCGCAGGCTCCAAGCCTGAGATCGGCAGAAAGTCCGCTGAGGAATCCCGTGCTGCCATTGCCAAGGCTCTGGAAGGCACCGACATGGTCTTCATCACCGCCGGTATGGGCGGCGGCACCGGCACCGGCGCAGCTCCCATCGTGGCAGACCTGGCCCACGAGGCCGGCATCCTGACTGTTGGCGTCGTTACCAAGCCCTTCAAGTTCGAGGGTGCCAACCGTATGCGTCAGGCTGAGCAGGGCATTGCCGATCTGAACGGCAAGGTGGATTCCCTGATCATCATCCCCAACGACCGTCTGAAGTATGTCACCGACCAGAAGATCACCTTCGCCAACGCATTCGGCATCGCTGACGATGTGCTGAAGCAGGCTGTGACCTCCATCTCCGAGCTGGTTGGTTTCTCCAAGAACGTGATCATCAACCTGGACTTCGCTGACGTTTCCGCTGTTATGAAGGACGCTGGTCGGGCTCACATGGGTGTTGGCACCGCCACCGGCCGGGAGAAGGCCGAGCAGGCTGCCACCGCCGCTGTTTCCAGCCCCCTGCTGGAGACCTCCATCAACGGCGCTACCGGCGTTCTGGTCAACGTCACCGGTTCTCCCGAGATGACCCTGGACGACGTGGAGACCGCTGCCGGCATCGTGCAGGAGGCTGCCAACCCCGAAGCCAACATCATCTTCGGTGCAACCTTCTCCGAGAACTTCCAGGACGAGATGCGTGTCACCGTTATCGCTACCGGTTTTGAACTGAAGCCCGAGGCTTTTGCGGCACCCAAGGCAACTGTACAGGCTGCCGCTCCCAAGGCGGCTTCCACCGCTCCCAGCTTCGTGCCTGAGGATATCGATACCCCTGTCGCCGCTGCCAAGCAGCCCACCAAGCCTGCTGACATGACCGACATCGACGAAATCTTCAGCATCTTCAAGCGCTAAGTTACGCGTTTCCGCATCCCGGCCCAGAAAACGGGTCGGGATGCTTTGCTGTATAAATTGTGGGTGGGGTCATGGCCCTGCCGATGTATGCAACAGGTTTCAAAACCGTTTGATCCGGCAGAAAAACAATTAGAAGGGAACAATATATGAAGATCCTGGTTGTCAATGACGATTCCATCGCTGCGCCCGGTATTTCGCTGCTTGCCAAAGCGGCTGCGGAACTTGGCGAGGTCACAGTTGTCGCACCTGCACACCAGTGCAGCGCCATGTCCCAGAAACTGACACTGCGGGAAGTTCTGGCGGTGGAAAAGGTAGAAGATTTTTCAGTGAACGTCCAGGGCGCTTACCGGTTAGATGGCACTCCTGTGGACTGTGTCAAGGTGGCGCTGGATTACATACTGGAGGATAGGCCGGATTATGTATTTTCCGGGATCAATAATGGCTATAATGTGGGCTTTGACATTGCCTATTCCGGCACTTTGGGTGCGGCATTTGAAGCGGCCCGACATGGAATCCCCGCAATGGCCTTTTCTGTGGCCGGCGATCACCATCTGCCTTCCGTCGAACCCTACCTTTTGCCTGTCATACAGGAATTGCTGGAAGCGGATATGGAGTGGGGAACGGTTTGCAATGTGAATTTTCCCGCGATGAAGACGGTTGGACTGAAGGGTATCCTGCGGGACCGTACAGTTGCCCCGGTCTCCATGTTTACGGAGAAATACATAGAAACCAAATTGCCGGATGGCAGAGTTGTACTTACCTGTCAGGGTATCCCCATTACCAATGATCAAATCCCGGAGGGGACCGATGCGAAAGCTGTGCGAAATGGATATATCGCCATCAGCAAGGTCAAATGCACCCTGTGATGTCATTCAACAAACAACCGTCAGGGAGGAGCGATTATGGACGCATATAAAAATTTGGCACTCAGCTATGACCGCCTGACCAATGATGTGGATTACGAGGCCACAGTGGCCTTTTACAATGAGATTTTGAAGCGGGAAGGTCTGCAGCCCAGAACGGCTGTGGACCTGGCTTGCGGCACCGGTTCTGTTGCGGAGATTCTGGCCCAGCAGGGGCTGGAGGTCACCGGTGTGGATCTGTCCGAGGAGATGCTCACTGTGGCCATGGAAAAGGTCATGGACATGGAAAAGCCGCCCAGGTTTGTCTGCCAGCCCCTCCAAGAACTGCGGCTCCCCAGGGGCGTTGACCTGGCGGTGTGCGCTCTGGACAGCCTGGACTATATTACAAACCCTGATGACTGCAAGGAAGCCATTCGGCGGGTCTACAAGGCCCTGAATCCCGGTGGCATCTTCATCTTCGATGTGAATACCCCCGAAAAGCTCCGGGCTATGGACGGTCAGGTGTTTCTGGACGAGGATGATGATGTCTATTGCGTCTGGCGGGGGGAATTTGACCGGGATACCAATATCTGCTCCTATGGCATGGACTTGTTTCAGCGCCGGGAAAATGTGTGGGAGCGGTCCTTTGAGGAACACCGGGAGTATGCCTATTCCCAGGAACAATTAACGGAATACTTGAAGGCGGCTGGCTTTACCCATATCCGGGTCTATGCCGACCGGTTGTTTGAAGAACCCCGGGAAGGGGAGCAGCGCATTTACTTCAAGGCGAGAAAGGGAAAGAGACTATGAAAGACTATCTTGTTCGCGGCATGACCATGGACGGCTTTGTGAAGGCCGTGGCCATCCGCTCCACCGAGCTGGTAAGCCGTGGTGCCCAGATCCAGGGTACTACCCCCAACGCA
>JAXJVC010000055.1:0-4604 GCA_036308745.1 Oscillospiraceae bacterium
AACAAGTAGTATGAAATCTTGAAATACATTCAGTATTCCTGCAATTTCAAAACTTTCACTTGTGTCAAAATCTCTCGCTGACCGCTCTTGCCGATTTCACCGCCGCTTCCTATTTTAGGAGGAAAACGTATGAAGAACAAAAAAATCATCATCGCCGTGATTGCCCTGGCTGCCGTTATTGGTTTCATGGTGGGCCTGTGGCAGGTCAGCCGGGAACAGGTCGTTGAGGGTGCCAAGACCATTACCGTTACCGTTGTTCACAGCGACGGCAGCGAAAAGAATTTTGGATACCACACCGACGAGGAGTACCTGGGTGCTGTGCTGCTGGCAGAAAGCTTGGTGGAGGGCGTAGAAGGCCCCTACGGCCTGGAGATCAGCGCTGTGGACGGCGAGGAAGCCAGCTGGGAGGCAAACCAGAGCTACTGGGCCCTGTTCATCGGCGAAGAATACGCCACCACCGGTGCGGACGGCGTGGTGCTGACCGACGGCGGTGTGTACAAGCTGGTGTATACCATTGGCTAAGATCAGCGTGCGGGAAGTGGTGCTCTTTGGCGTGCTGGGAGCGCTGACCTTTGCCGCCAAGTACGCAATGAGCTTTCTTCCCAATATTGAGCCGGTGTCTCTGATGGTGATGCTGTTCGTTGTGGTCTTCGGCAGAAAATGGGTCTATCCCGTCTATCTTTACATTGCCATGGAGATCCTGTTTTACGGCATCAGCTTGTGGAACATCAACTATCTCTACATTTGGGCTGTCCTGGCTTTGGCGGCGGGCTGCATGAAAAAGATGCAGCACCCCCTGGGCTGGGCCATCCTTTCCGGCGCCTTCGGACTGCTTTTCGGCGCCCTGTGCGGGATCGTAGATATCTTCATCGGCGGATTCGGGTATGCACTGACCAAGTGGATCTCGGGGATTCCCTTTGACATCGCCCACTGCGCGGGTAATTTCGTCATCGCCCTGCTGCTGTTTGTGCCAATGCGGCGGCTGCTGGAAAAGCTGTACGCAGGCATGGGACGGTAAAATTGTAGTTTAGCGGCGAAGCCGCATACCTTCCCCCGAGGGGAAGGTGGCCCGGTGCAGCCATGACGGAAGAGGTGTTACCGCAGTGCGTTTTCGGCATGGAACGGAAAAACGAAACATTGTACCGCACCTCTCCCGCCCCCTACGGGGGCAATCTCCCCAAAGGGGAGGGCTTGCGGCTGCGCCACTATACGATATTTGTCTTCGCACATTATACATAGGAAAACGAGGCTGCTGCGGTTTGCAACAGCCTCGTTTTTATACCTCTTTGTACATGGCGGCGGCGTCATCCTTGCGGACGTTGTCAGCCACCAGGAGAACTTCCACAGCCACCGTCCGGGTGCCCATGGAGATCTCGATCTTATCGCCCACCTTCACATCATAGCTGGCCTTGACCACCCGACCATTGACGCTGATGCGTCCATTGTCACAGGCTTCGTTGGCCACCGTGCGGCGCTTGATGAGACGGGAGACTTTCAGGTATTTGTCCAGGCGCATGGGGTGCTCCTTACTTTGCCACGTTGTCCTTCAGGGCCTTGCTGGCCTTGAAAGTGGGGACGCGGGTGGCGGGGATGTCGATCGCTTCCTTGGTATGGGGATTGCGGCCTATCCGGGCTTCCCGGTCCTTGGTCTCGAAGGTGCCGAAGCCGCTGATCTGGACCTTCTCGCCCTTTACCAGGGAGGCGGTGATGGCATCGATAGCAGCGTTCAGAACCCGCTCGGTATCCTTCTTGGTCAGACCGGCGTTCTCGGCTGCTACGGCGATGAGTTCGGTTTTGTTCATGGTTTTCTGTGTCCTCTTTTCTGTCTGCAAAATCGTTTTTTAGATTAACATAATTCCTTTGGAATTGCAAGGTAATTTTCAAATTTTCTTACAACTTCAGGAGTTTTGCGATTTTTTCGCCCTTAGGCAGGAGCAAACAGTCTTCCCGGGTGACCACCTTCAGCTTCACCGCGGCCAGGCAGTAGACCACAACGCCCACTGCAATGGGAGCACCGCAGAGAATCAGGCGGCTGTCCATGCCGATGCGTTTCAGACCATACCAGCTCAGCCAGGTGAGCAGGCCCATAAAGGCGGCGGCCAGGAAGGGCCGGGCCAGATTCTTCACCAGGGCGGGTGCCTCGGGGATCAGGCTGCGGATGGAGAGGATGTTCAGGGCAGTGATCACCAGGTAGCAGAGCAATGTTCCCAGAGGGGTACCCAGAATGCCGATGTTGGGGTTGCCGGTGAGGATGTACACCGCAGCCAGCTTCAGCAGACCGCCGATGAACATATTCACCACGGGACGATTCACATGGCCGTGGGCCTGCATGATAGCGGTGGTGACCAAAACCACGGCATTGAACATGATGCTGATACCGAGAACGGTCATCAGCTGGGTGGCCAGGGCCAGCTTTTCCCCTGTGTAGCCGCCCAGCAGAGCGGTGACAGGCTCCGCCAGCACAGCCAGACCAAAGGCGCAGGGCATGGAAATCAGACCGGTGATCCGGGCTGCGGATTCCTCAGTGGCCTTGGCATCCTTGAAATTCTTCAGGGTCAGCTGGGCAGTTATGGCGGGGATAATGCTGATGGTGATGGGGGTGATGAAGGAGCAGGGCATATTGAAGATGGTCTGGGTCATGCCGTAGATGCCCCGCATGGTGTCGGCTTCCGCCTGGCTAAAGCCATGACTGAGAAGCTGACCCATATAGATCTTGGTTTCCAGCATGGTCAGGATCTGCAGACCGGCAGAGCCTACGGTGATGGGAATGGCGATGATCAGCAGGCCCTTGATGGTATCGCGGTAGCTGGTGACAGGCTCGTTGGTGACAGGCAGGGACTTAAAGCTCTTGCGGAAGCAGCCGAAGAGGTAGAAAGAGGACAGCAGGCAGCTTGCGGTAACGCCCAGGATGGCGCCGCCGGCAGCCAGGGGGATGCTGCCTGTCATCTTCAGCAGCGCCAGAGCAGCGATCATGCCTACGATCAGCTTGGTGATAGCCTCCAGGACCTGGGAGATGGAGGTGGGGAGCATATTGCTCTGGCCCTGGAAGAAGCCCCGGAAGGTGGACATGATGCAGATCAGCAGCACGCAGGGACCGAGGCAGCCGATGGCAGCCCAGGCGTCGGGCTGATTCTGGAATACGGCAAGCTGACGGCAGAAGACCGTCATCAGCAGGCTGCCCACGATGCCAAGGGCCAGGAAAATGCCCCGGGCGGAGGCGTAGATCCGGCGGACCTGGCCGTAATGCTCCAGAGAACTGGCCTGGGAGATCATCCGGCTCATGGCCACAGGCAGGCCGGCAGTGGAGATCATCAGCAGCACGTTGTAAATTTCGTAGGCTGTGTTGAAGTAGCCAAAGCCCTGTTCGCCGATGATGGCGTTGAGAGGGATCTTATACAGGGCACCGATGACCTTGACGATGGCGGTGGCCATGGCAAGCAGGGCAGTGCCCTGGAGAAAGTTTTGCTTTTTTTGGGTATCAGACATAGGAAACTCCTTTTCTAAGGAAGCAAGATGTGGACCAAATGCAGAATGAAACGATAACTCAGCATTCTGCACTTTGCATTTTGCATTACTTGTCGTCAAACAATCTGGGGATTGCATAGCCGGTCAGTTCTTCCACCACGGTGTTCAGGTCGATGGTGGGGAATCTGCCGTTCTGGTACAGGATCTTGCCCCGGACCATGGTCATGGCCACATCGCCGCCCTTGGCGGACCAGACAAGGCCGTTGAGCACATTGTGGCAGGGCATCAGGTGGGGAGCAGAGAAGTCAATGAGGGCCAGGTCTGCATCCATGCCCACCTGGAGCATACCGCATTCTGCTGCCCGGCCCTGGGCCTGGGCGCCGGTGACGGTAGCCATCATCAGGGCAGCGGAGCTGGGCAGGGCGGCGGGATCGCCGCTTTCCTTCCGGGCGTCCATGGCGGCAAAGCGCATGACTTCGAACATATCCAGGTTGCCGCACTCAATGGCGCCGCCGGTACCCAGCGCCACGTTCATGCCGGACTTGACGCTTTCCAGGATGGGGGTAGAGGCACAGCCACTCTTGTAGGCGGCAAGGGGAGTTGCCACGGCGGTGACCTTCTTTTTGCCCAGGAGCTTCCGCTCGTGGGATTCCAGGTAGGTACATCCGGCTGCGGTGGCAGGAACGTTGAACAGCCGATGGCAGTTTAAAAGCTCACCGGGACCCATGCCGGTACGGTCCAGGCAGGAATCCACTTCTCCCTGGGTTTCCGCCAGGTGGAGCTGGATGCCGATTCCCTTTTCGCTGGCGTAGCCTGCCAGGGCTTCCCAGAGCTTGTAGTTGCTGGTGTACTCGGCATAGATGCCCGCGTCAATCTTGATGCGGCCGTTATCATAGCCGTGCCACTTGTCCACGACTTTGCAAAGCTCCCGGCACTGTTCGTCGGTGTCGAAGTCGAAATCCTCGTTCTGGTCAATGAAACGGTAGGAACTGAGAGCCAGGTTGGCTTTGATACCGGACTCCGCTACAGCTTCCGCGGTGGCGTTGGGGTAGTAATACAGGTCGGAGACGGAGGTGATGCCAAAGCGCAGACACTCCGCAATGGACAGCAGCGCGGCAGCCTTGGCGGCCCGGGAGTCC
>JAXJVC010000056.1:0-8567 GCA_036308745.1 Oscillospiraceae bacterium
AGGCTTATGCAGATACCTGCACCCGCCGGGACTATTCCCTGGGAAATGTGGACCGGGAGCGGATCCGCGCCCTTTATGGAAATACCCTGAATCTTTCTGCCTCTCAGATCGACCGACATGGGGAATGCCGGCTGTCCTATTTCCTGAAGTACGGCCTCCGGGCCCAGGAACGGAAGGAAGCATCTGTGGACCCGGCGGAATTTGGCACTTACATCCACGCGGTGCTGGAAAATACCGCCCGGTGTATCCGGGATATGGGTGGCTTCCACAAGGTATCTCTGGAGGAGACACTGGACATTGCCCACCGGTTCAGCGAAGAATACGCGGCAGAGCATTTCAGCCAGCTGGCATCGGAACGGATGACCTATCTGTTCCGCCGGAATGTGCAGGAATTGGACATGGTGGTGCAGGAACTGTGGCTGGAGCTGCGGGAAGCTCTGTTCGAGCCGAGAGAATTTGAAGTGAGCTTTGGAAGTGCCGACGGTCTGCCTCCCATTGCCATTCCCAACGGCGCCATGAACGCCATCCTCCGGGGCTTTGTAGACCGGGTGGATACCTGGTCCTCCGGGGGAAGCAGTTACTACCGGGTGGTGGATTACAAGACAGGCCGGAAAGATTTTGACTACTGCGATGTGTTCAACGGCGTAGGATTGCAGATGCTTCTATATATGTTCGCCCTGAAGCACAGCGGAGAGGACCTGCTGGGGAGCCACCCCGTTGCGGCAGGTGTCCAGTATTTCCCCGCCCGGGCGCCTTATCTTCCTGCCGACGGCAAGCTGGAGGAGGAAGACGCGGAAAAGGCCCGTCAGAGCCAGTGGAAGCGGAAGGGACTGCTTCTGCGGGATGAAGCAGTGCTTCATGCCATGGAGCCTGGGGACGGATTCCGGCGGCTGTGCTGTGCCATGAAGAAGGACGGCACCCTTACCGGTGACCTGGCGGACCGGGACCAGCTGAAGCTGCTGGAGGGCTATGTATTTCGGGTGCTGGCCCGGATGGTGGAGGATATCGCATCGGGAAATGTGGAGCCAAACCCCTATACCCGGGGTTCCAGCCACGATGCCTGCGCTTTCTGCCCCTATGGTGCCATCTGTCATAAGGACACGGTGGAGGGGCGGCGGAACTACCAAGCCATGAAGGAAGACCGGTTCTGGGACGAAATCAGGAAGGAGATGGAACGCCATGGCAGATAAATTAACACCCCAGCAGGCCCAGGCGGTCCATGACCGTGGGGGCAAGCTGCTGGTCAGCGCCGCCGCAGGATCCGGCAAGACCAAGGTCCTGGTAGACCGGCTGCTGACCTATCTGACAGACTCTAAAGACCCGGCAAATCTGGACGAGTTTCTGATCATTACATACACCAAAGCCGCGGCATCCGAGCTGCGGGGAAAGATCGCTGCCAAACTGACGGAACGAATCGCGGAAGAACCGGAGAACCGTCACCTGCAAAAGCAGATGCAGCGGCTGTTTCTGACGAAGATATCCACTGTTCACGGTTTCTGCTCCGACCTGTTGCGGGAATATGCCTATAAGCTGGATCTGGCGGCAGATTTCCGGGTGGCGGATGAAAACGAATGCCGGGAGATCCGGGACACGGTGATGGCGGACCTGCTGGACCGGGCCTATGTCCATTCAGGGGAAGACCCGGACTTCCGGGCCTTTGTGGATACCCAGGGCCTGGGCAGAGACGACCGGCTGGTGCCGGAGATCATCGAGAAGGTTTACGACAGTGCCAAATGCCATCAGGACCCAGATGGCTGGCTGGATAAATGCCTGCGGGACGCTGCGGTGGAGGATGCGGAGGATGCTTCTGAAACCGTCTGGGGTAGATTCCTGATGGATGACCTGTTCTCCTATCTGGATGCCCAGATCTATGTTCTGCAGCAGTGTGCGGAAGCCCTGGATGCGAGCTCTGGGCTGGAAAAACCGGCGGTGAACATCCGGGATACCCTTTACCAACTGCAGTCTCTGCGGGAAAGCGAAAGTTGGGACACCATTGTCAGAAGAAAGACGATCGACTACGGACGGCTGACTTTCCCTAAAAAGAATGTGGATCTGGACCTGATCGAGCGGGTAAAGGCTGCCCGGAATGCCTGTAAAAAGGACCTAGAGAAACGGCTGAAGGTCTTTGCAGACCCCTCGGAGCAGGTTCTGGCTGACCTGGCCCAGTCCGGGGCAGGCGCCCGGGGACTGATTGCCCTGGTGCGGCAGTTTGACAGGGACTACCGCAGTGCCAAGCGGAGCCGCCGGTGTCTGGATTTCAGTGACCTGGAGCATAAGACCCTGGACCTGCTGCTGGGCAAGTCCCGCAGCGGCCCTACGGCTGCAGCGACGGAGATCGGACGGCGGTTCCGGGAGATCATGGTGGATGAATACCAGGACTCCAACGGCGTCCAGGACGCGATTTTCGAGGCCTTGACCCGGGAACGGAAGAATTGCTTTATGGTGGGCGACGTGAAACAGTCCATTTATCAGTTCCGTTTGGCAGACCCTGGGATCTTTTTAGAAAAGTACGCTTCCTATTGCCCTGCTGCACAGGCCGAGCCCGGCCAGGGGCGAAAGGTACTGCTGAGCCATAATTTCCGTTCCGGGTGCGAGGTCATCCAGGCGGTGAACGATGTGTTCCGCACCTGCATGAGTCCCCGGGTGGGTGGACTGCACTATGGGGAGGATGAAGCCCTACGGGAGGGCATTCCCCATGAACCCCTGCCGGAACCCGGTGTGGAGCTGCACGTGATCGATGTGGCAGAGGACTCCTACCGGGAGGAAGCAGCCTTTGTGGCAGAACGGATCCAAGCCATGCTGGGCAGCGGCACGCTGATCCGCAGGGATGGAAAACTGCAGAGCGTCCGGCCGGAGGACATTGTGATCCTGCTCCGCTCTCCCGGCAGTGTGGGCGGATATTTCCAGCGCGCCCTGGAGGAGCGAGGCATCCGCTGTACCTCAGGCGGCGGCATGGACCTGCTGCGGACTGAGGAGATCGGTACTCTGCGGTCGTTTCTTCAGACCATCGTGAATCCCCGGCAGGATATTCCTCTCATCAGCACCCTGGCAAGCCCTGTGTTCGGCTTTACTGCCGATGACTTGGCGGCATTCCGCAGTGCCAGAAAAAAGGGCAGTGTGTATGATGCCCTGCTGGAAAGCGATCTGCCCAAGGTGAAGGCTTTCCGGAAGGTGTTTGATACCCTCCGTCGGCAAGCCCGGCTGGATCCTTTGACCAAACTGCTGGAGCAGGTATTTTCCCTGACCCGGCTGGACAGCATTTATGCTGCCATGCCCGGCGGTGATGCCAAGCGGGCGAACCTGCAGACATTTTTCCAGCTTGCGGCGGATTTTGAAGCAGGCACCCTTCGGGATCTGGGGCAGTTTCTGGATCATCTGGATGCCCTGGAGGGCCGGGGGCTGGTCTCAGCGGGAGGTACGGCTGGTGGAAGCGTTACCATTATGAGCATCCACAAGTCCAAGGGCCTGGAATTCCCGGTGGTATTCTTAAGCGGCCTTTCCCGGGTGTTTAATCGGGAGAATCTCCGGGCTCAGATTTTGTGCGATAAGGACCTAGGACTGGGTCTTTCCGTGGCGGATACGAAAAATCGGGTCCGGTATCCTTCCGTGTCCAAGCGGGCCATTGCCGCGAAAATGGCAGCAGAAAGCCTGTCTGAGGAAATGCGGGTATTGTATGTTGCCATGACCCGGGCAAGGGATCGCCTGATCATGACCTATTCTGCCCAGAAGCCTTCGGCAGAGCTGCAGAATTTTGCCCTGCGGATGGATTTCGACGGGGGAGACCTGCTGTGCCGGGATGTGGTGTGTCCCGGCGAATGGGTATTACTGGCTGCTATGGGGCGCACGGAGGCAGGAGAACTTCATGCACTGGGAGGCAAACCTGCCCAGACCCACATCAGTGACTATCCCTGGAAGATCTGTGTTTCCCAGGCCACCCAGGGCGGGGAAGGGAGTTCCCGGTTAACAGCTCAGGTGCGACCCATGCCGGAAGGGGCAGAGGAGACTCTAAAAACCGCGCTTACCTTCCGCTATGCCCATTCTGCGGCCATCCAGGCGCCCTCCAAACAGACAGCGACGGGACGGAAGGGACGCATCAAGGATGCGGAGGCTGCGGAACATACCCGTGAGCCGAAAAATCCGGAACGTGCCTGGCGGCGGCCCTCCTTCCTGAATGGTGGGGTGGAGGGGAAAGCCTACGGCAGCGCCATCCATGCCGCATTGCAATACATCCGCTACGAAAACTGCAGTGATGGGGATGCCGTCCGGCAGGAAGTGAAGCGATTGGTGGAGGAGGGCTTTTTGAAGGAAGACCAGGGAAAGCTGGTGAACTGCGAAAGAATCGCGGCCTTTTTTGCCACGGATATCGGCAGGAAGCTCCGTTCCGGGACACCACACCTGCGGGAATTTAAGTTCTCCATTCTGGACGACGGAAGCCACTACGGCGAGGGCCTGGAAGGGGAGCAGGTGCTTCTGCAGGGTGTTGTGGACTGCGCTTTGCTGGAAGCTGACGGCATTACCGTGGTGGATTTCAAGACGGACTATGTAACGGAGGAGACCCTTGCCGCCAAGGCAGAATCCTACCGGCCTCAGGTGGAGACCTATGGGGAGGCCCTGAGCCGGATCTATGAAATGCCCATTAAGGGGCAATATCTGTATTTCTTCCGGCTGGACCGGTTTGTGGCCATATGAAAAAGGGACGCCCTAAATGGAAGGGCGTCCTTTTGCCGTTAGCGGCTGTTTCTGTTCTGGTTCTGGTTGTTGTTCTGATTCTGGTTATTGTTCTGGTTCTGGTTGTTGTTCTGATTCTGGTTGTTGTTCTGGTTCTGGTTTCTGTTCTGGTTATTCATAGATCGTTTCCTCCAAATGTGTTTTGCGGACTTGCCGCTTCTATAGGATGCCCAGGGTTTCAAGATTTATCCTTGGCTTTGAAGATCAGGCTTGCCAAAAGTCCCGCGAAAATGGCGGCCGTGATACCGCCTGCGGCGGCTTTCAGGCCTCCGGTGAAAATGCCCAGGAACCCCTCTTCCTGAATGGCTTCCTTGACACCCTTGGCAAGGATGTTGCCAAAGCCCGTCAGGGGAACCGACGCTCCGGCTCCTGCAAATTCCACAAAGGGCTGGTATACCCCGATAGCACCCAGGATCACGCCGATGACCACATAGCTTACCAGAATCCGGGCAGGCGTCAGCTTTGTCTTGTCGATGAGGATCTGGCCGATGAGACACAGCAGCCCACCTGCGATAAATGCTTTTACATAATCCATTCAGCGACCTCCTGTAATGCACACGGCGTGACACACGCCGGGAATGGGCAGACCCTGCTGGGAAGACGTGGGGGAGAGCAATGCCCCGGTTCCGCAGAACAGGATCTTTTTCAGCTTTCCGGTATTCAGCTTGCCCAGAAGATAGCCGCAGAGGGTGATGGCGCTGCAGCCACAGCCGGAGCCTCCTGCGTGTACGTCCTGGGTGGTGTTGTCAAAAACCAGGGTACCGCAATCCGTCAGCTTGCCCCCCAGGGAAACACCGTCTCTGCGGGCAAGCTCCAAAAGCATTTCCTTGCCCAATTGCCCCAGGTCGCCGGTGACGATCAGGTCAAAATCCTCCGGCCCGGTTTTTAAGTCATCAAAATGGGCTTTAATGGTGGCGTAAGCGGAGGGGGCCATGGCAGCCCCCATGTTGTTGGCATCCTTGATGCCCAAATCCGTAACGGTACCGATGGTGCAGGAGGATATTCTCGGCCCTTTTCCCTGGGCTTCCACCAGAGCGGCACCGGAGCCGGTGACAGTCCATTGAGCGGTGGGGGTCCGCTGTCCGCCGTAGCCCAGAGGGAACCGGTACTGCCGCTCGGAGGAGGCAAAATGGGAGGAGGTCATAGCGACTGCCTTATCCCCAAAACCGCCGCCTACGGCCATGGAGGCCATCAGCAGGCTTTCTGCCATGGTGGAGCAGGCACCGTACAGCCCCAGGTGGGGAACGCCCATATTCCGAAGGGTAAAGGAGGAACCGATGCACTGGTTCAGCAGGTCACCGGAGAATACCATGTCAAAGTCTTGGAGCCGCATCTCCGCCTTTTCCGCCAGCTTGCCCAGGGCCAGCTGCTGCATTTGCTTTTCCCCCTGCTCCCAGGTTTTCTGCCCGAAATAGGTATCCTGGGAGGTGATGTCAAAGGTATGGGCCAGAGGGCCTTCCGATTCCTTTTTGCCTGCCACACTGGCCCAGTTGGTGATCACCGGAGGCTCGTCGTGGACAAAGCTCTGCCGCCCCCGTTTGTTTTTTGCCATAAATGCACCTTCCTTGCTGTTTTTCCTAGTATGCGCAGAGGTTGCAATGATGATGCAAATGGATTATAATGGGGAAAAACAGGAGGAATGGCTATGAATTATACTGTCAGACAGGCAAAAATACAGGATTTGACCCGGATCGAGGAGATTTATGCCGCTGCACGGGCGTTTATGGCGGCGAACGGAAATCCTAACCAATGGGGAAACCACAATCCGCCCCATGAACAGCTGGTTCAGGATATCGAAGAAGGGAAGCTATATGTAATCACAGAAGAGGCGATCATCCACGGTGTTTTCTATTTCTGGATCGGGGAGGATCCCACTTATGCTGAGATAGATGGGGCGTGGCGTTCTCATGCGCCCTATGGCACCATCCACCGGATCGCGGGGGACGGCAGCGGCGCCATCCTGCAAACGGCGGTGGCCTTCGCAAAGCAATATATCGGCCATCTGCGCATCGATACCCACGAGGATAACAAGGTGATGCAGCGGGCCATTCAAAAGGCCGGTTTCCAACGGCGGGGGATCATTCATATCGCGGATGGCTCCCCCCGGATCGCCTATGATCTGGTGACGGTAAGGGAAGCCGAAGCAGGGGATTTGCAGGAGATTCTGGAACTGTATCTGTACCTCCATGAAACCACCGTCCCGGAGGAAACGGAGCATCTGAAAAATACCTGGCAGCAGATCCTGGAGGACAAAAACCACCACCTGATCGTGTATGAGGAAGGGGGCAGGATCCTGTCCTCCTGCGTGTGCGTCATCATACCCAATCTGACCCGGGGTGTACGGCCCTATGCCTTTGTGGAAAATGTGGTGACCCATGGAGACCACCGGGGGAAAGGGTATGCCAGCCGCTGTCTGGACTATGCCAGGCAGATCGCCCGGGAGAACAACTGCTATAAAATGATGCTGCTCACCGGCTCCAAAAAAGAAAATACCCTGCGCTTTTATGAAAACGCCGGGTATAACAGTTCTGACAAAACCGCCTTTATTCAGTGGCTGGATAAATAAAATCAGCAGGCACCCATCTTCGGATGCCTGCTGAAATATTTTTCTTAACCCATACGGCGTGCGCCGTAGTAGTGCTGTGCCCAGTAGCCGCTGGTCAGGTCGGAGTAGGAGACCACGCTGCGGGAATTGGGGGAGTGGATAAACTGGCCGTTGCCGGCGTAGATACCCACATGGGAAATACCGCTGGCGTATGTACCCGCAAAGAATACGATATCGCCCACCTGCAGGTCAGACTTGGCAACGTAGGTGCCCTGCTTGTACTGGTCTGCGGGAGTACGGTAGGGGGAGTAGCCCAGCTGCTTCAGAACGTAGTAGACGTAACCGGAGCAGTCAAAGCCGCTGGGGGATGCACCGCCGTAAACATAGGGGGTACCCAGATACTTCTTGGCTTCTGCCAGAATCTGTGTGCCGGTAGCGGAGCCGGTGGTGGCGTTGGTGCTGCCGGAATTGCTGGAAACACTGCCGTTGAGGGCGGCTGCGCTGGGAGCAATGCCTGTGGACTTGCCCAGACGGTAAAACTTGGGGCTGTTGGAAGATTCCTTGTTTTCGTAGGGAATTTCGGTCAGGTCCACAAAATCACTGCGGATGTAGCAGATATTGGAACCGTAGATGACTTTGTACCAGCCCTCGTTCAGGCCGATGATGTAGCACTTGTCGCCCTTGGCGGCCACTGCCACAGCCCGGTAGGAGGTGCTGGGGCCGCTGCGCATATTTACGGAGCTGCCGTTGACCTTGCCATAGCCCAGCTCGGCGTTCTCCTTAGTCAGGACGGTGATGTAATCTTCGTGCATATAACCCACCTGGAGGTTGTAGTTAACCTTGTACCACTGGCCTTCCTTGCTGATGACCACAACGCAGTCATTCTTGGGGGCGGTGTCCAGGATGGCGGAATCGGTGCTTGGTTCGCTGCGCATACGCAGGGCGCTGGCTGTAATGAAACCGATGCCGTACATGGTGTCGCCTGCGGCGAAGGCGCTGAAGGGCAGCGCGCCGCACAGCAGCACCAGGGCCAGCATAAATGTAATAATTCTTCTGGAAATCTTCATACTTTGCCTCCGTCTTACGGTGAAATGGGAACTTTTACTTACCTGCCAGAGCGCGTTCCAGCCAAACACAGCCCAGATCCAGGGCGGTGTAGAAGCCGTCTTTTTCGCTCTTCTTCACGATACGGTCCCGGCTTCTTGCGGCGGGGTCGGTGAGCTGGAGCTGAACAGAGACCCGGGTGGCGATATCCATATCATTGACCTTCTTGCTCTCCAGAATCTGGAGCATC
>JAXJVC010000057.1:0-8151 GCA_036308745.1 Oscillospiraceae bacterium
CGCCCGGAACTGCATCAGCGCCGCTGTGCGGCTGCGCCTTTCCTCCGGCTCCAGGTCCGCCGCCAGGAAGTCCTCCTCCCGCTCCAGGCCGCTGGTCTCCAGGGCCTCCTGCCAGGCCGCAGCCTGGGCAGCATAACGCACCTGGGCGGCTGCCAGGGATTCCCGGGCCGCTTCCAGCTTGCTCCGGGCGGCAGTCTCCCGGTCCCGGGCCTGCTCCAGCGCCTGCCGGACCCTGAGGTCCTCCATTTCAAACTGTTCGGTCCGACGGGAAAGGACAGTCAGGGTCTGCTCTAACTGCTCCTGGGTATCCACACCGGGGAGTCGCTGATGCCTGGCGTTTTCCAGTTCCGCCCGGGCCACCGCCGCCTGCCGGGCAGCTTCCGTTTCCGCTTCCACCGCCTGCGTGTAGTGCTGCTCTGCCTGGCTGCGAAGCTTCATTGCCTTGGCTACCGCCTCATTGGCTTCGGTCATGGCGGTGTTTTTTTGCTCCAGTTCTGCCTCCGTCACATGGCCCAGTCCGGCCTTCGCCGGAGCGGGATGCTCCCGGCTGCCGCAAACCGGGCAGGGGACCCCGGGGGTCAACTTTTCCGCCAGAATACTGCCAATACCCCGGAGGTACAGTGCCTGAGCCTGGCGGTATTCTTCCATAGCCTGGTTCTGATTCAGGAGAGCAGACTGCCACTGAGCGTCCCGACGGAGATAGGCATTTTTTGCTCCTTCCACGGCGGCTTTCGCCCCGTTCAAAGCCCCTTCTGCCGCAGCACTGCCCGCTTCCAGGCCCTTCAGCGCACGGTATATTCCACCGACATTTTTCAGCAAAATCACCTGCTGTTTGTCCTGTTCATACCCCTCCCGGGCCGCTTCATGATCCTTCCATGCTCCTTCCGCAGAAAGCAGAGCATCCTCCGCCCCCTTCAGCCGGGCCTCTTCCTGGGCTGTCAAACCCTCTGCACGAAGCTTGGAAGCCTTGGCTTCTCCAAAGGAAAGATACACCGGATGGATGCTCCTGGCGATATCTGCCCGCTCCAGGATCATCCCCTCTGCGTTTCTTCCGTTTTCCTCCTTCTCCAGAGATTCCAAACGTTTTTTACGACGAGAAAGTTCCAAAAACGCTTCGTTTTCCAGGATTGCTTTTTCGCTGTTTTCCCGGCACTTAGCCGCAGCCTTCTCCGCGTCCGTCACTTCTTCCCGCAGATTCGACAGGGCTTCTCTGTCCTGCAAAATCCTTTCTTCCAACTGTTCCAGCTTTTCGCAGCCGTACTCCCGGAGCTTTGCGGCGATCTGCAGCTTTTCCTGCTTCAGCGCCGTGTCCCGCTCCGCCACCCTGCGGTAGATTTCGTCAGAGATCTTCTGCCAGCGGTCCGCATGAAACAGGCTCACCAGAAGTTTCTCCTTCTCGGCGGAATCCGACACCAGCAGCTTTTCAAATTGCCCCTGGGGCAGGATGATGACCTGGCGGAACTGGTCGTAGGTCAGGCCAATCAATTCCTGGGCCTTCTGATTGACGTTGGTGGCCTTGGGGTTTTCAAAAATGGGAACATATTCTTCCCCCCGAAGCTCCAGGCAGTTGTGGCTGTCGTTCAACTTTTTCCGCCCGTATTTCAGAGTTCTGACAAATTTATACCGTTTTCCTCCGCTGTCGAACACAAATTCCGACAGGGTCTCATCCTCCTTCTCCGCCAGCTTGCACCGCATGACGGACAGGTCGCCCCGCAGTCCGCCGCTGGAACGGCCGTAAAGGGCGTAGCAAATTGCATCCAGAATGGTTGTCTTTCCCGCGCCGGTCTCGCCGCAGATGAGAAACAGGCCGCTCTTTTCCAGCACCTCAAAGTCGATGAACTGCTCCGCCATGTAAGGGCCGAAGCACTTGAATCTTACGGATACGGGTCTCATCCCAGATCATCCTCCTCCCGGCTCCATTCCAGCACCTCCTGAAACAGCTTCCGCTGTTCCGGGCTGGGTTCAAAGAAGAAATTTTCTGCCAAAAACTTCTCCATAATGCTGTTTTCATCCAAAATCTGCAATTCTTCCACGGACAATGCTGACAAACTTTCGCTTTCTGTCAGGCCCTTGCCGTAGACCTCCAGCAGCCAGGGGAACCGCTCCCGCAGGTCCGCCACCAACTCCAGCCCCGCATAGCGGTCGGTCACATACAGCCTAAGGTAGTCGTTTTTCAGGTCCTCCCGGGCAATGATCTCCTCATAAGTCCCCTCCAGGGATTTTCTGTCGTGAAGAGGAGAAAATGCCACAAATTTCTGCTCTCCCGTATCCGTATCGACAACCACCACGCCCTTTTCCTGGCTTTCCTCACTGCCGAAGGAATATTTCAGAGGACTGCCGCTGTAGCGGATATGGGGAGCCACCACCTGTGGCTTGTGGATATGGCCCAGGGCCACATAGTCGAACCCCGCAAACACATCCTTCGACACTGCCGTGGCAAACCCAATTCGGGCAGAACGGTCAGAATCCGACAGCTCCGCATTCACCGTTAAACTGTGGGACAGCACGATATTGAACCGCTCCTTATCCATTGTCTCCCGGATATGGTCACAAACCACCATGGTGGCTGTCTCCTGAGAACGGATCTCCTCTTTTCGCTCCGGGAACAGGGCCGTTACCTCGTCCCGGCCGAAAAACGGCAGGGAATACACCGCTACCCTGCCGCCGTCCAGCAGGACAGGGGCCAGATCCCGCTCCAGCCGCCCGGTCACATACAGTCCCGCGGATTTCAACAATTCCCGGCAGGAAGCAAGCCGGGCCGCGCTGTCGTGGTTTCCCGCAATAACGACAAGCTTCGCCCCTAATTCCATGCACAAAGTGGTCACCGCTTCGTTATACAGCCCGATGGCCTCGGCACCCACCACACTGCTGTCATACACATCGCCACTGAGCAGCACCGCTTCCGCCTGTTCGGTTCGGATCAGGTCATAGAGCTGCCGCAAAAAATGCCGCTGGTCCTCCGCGTAGCTCCCGGTGCCTACGCGCAGGCCAAAATGCCAGTCAGAGGTGTGGATCAGCTTCATAGGGTCTCCTCCCAAGTTCGTACTTTGGGGACTATTATAGCATAAAGGCGGGAAGTTTGTAATACTGTTTTCAAATTGAAATACTTCATTTCAATTTGAAAGACACCGCCTGGCGGCGTTGTCGAATCTGTGATTTTGGAAATAAAAATCACAGATTTCCGTCTCATTATGATCTTCATATGAAAACCTTCAACCCTTCGGCTTAAAGGTTTTCATTGAATATCAGTATAAACTTGGCTTTCAGCTATGGGTGACCCTAAAAGAAACTTAAACTTCCTTCCCTTGCTTTTCCTCTCCCGGCGTGGTAAAATCACGATTGATTATTGCAAAGAGACTGGGTGATTTATCCATGAAAACCAAGCAGCGGCACCGCCGGGTTCTGATCGTGATCCTATGTACTGTCCTTGCTGTCCTGGGCTGGCTGTGGTTCGACAACAATGTGGACCGCAGCGGCTGGGAGGAGAAGGAAGGCATCCAATATTACCGGGATTTCCACGGCCGCCGGGTCACCGGCTGGCAGGACATCCAGGGCAGCCGCTATTATTTTGACGAAGAAAATGCCCTGCAGACACTTTGGCAGGACATTGACGGAAACCGCTACTATCTGGGCACCGACGGCGCCATGGCGGTGGGCTGGCTGGAGCTGGATTCCGGGGTATACCACTTCAACGCTGAGGGCGTTATGCAGACCGGGTGGCAAACCATCGACACAAGTCGCTATCATTTTGATGACAGCGGCATCATGACCACCGGCTGGTCCACCCTGGATGGCGCAACCTATTATTTCCAGCCGGACGGCAGGATGATGACCGGCTGGATGCGGGAAAACGACAGCACCTACTGCTTTGATGCCGACGGCCGCATGATCACCGGCAGGATCACCATCGACGATCTGCAATACTGGTTTACCGACGACGGCGTCATGTACACCGGCTGGGAGGACAGTGAGGAAGGCCGCCGCTACTACCACAGCCACGGCGCTATGGCCATCGGCTGGACAGAGATCGACGAAAAACGGTACTATTTTGACGAGACCGGACTGATGTGCACCGGCTGGCATCAGGAGGGGGAATACAGCTATTACCTCCAGGAGGATGGCTCCGCCGCCGTTGGTCCCCTGACCATCGACGGTGCCAAGCACTATTTCACCCCCAAGGGCATCCATGTGGTGCTGGTGAACGCCGCCAATCCCGTCCCCGGCTACTATAAGGTCGATCCGGTCACCATCACCGGCTGGCACCAGGTGGCTCCCGTCTGTCTGGAGCCTCTGCGGCAGATGCTGGCAGACTGTCTGGCGGCAGGAATCGAGTACAATTTCAACTCCGCCCACCGGACCATTGAGGAACAGACCGAGATCCTGACCCTGCGGACCCAGGAACACATGGCGGACTTTGATCTGGATTACAAGGCCGCCCGGGCCAAGGCACTGCAAACGGTGGCCTACCCCGGCACCAGCGAGCATCACCTGGGCCTGGCGGTAGACCTGCTGGGAGACGAGGCCATTGCCTGGCTGACGGAACACTGCTGGGAGTACGGCTTCATCGTCCGCTACCGGGGCGAAAAGGCCCACATCACCGGCATTGTCAACGAACCCTGGCACTTCCGCTATGTAGGCACCGAGGTATCCCTGGACATGAAGGATTCCGGATTGTGCCTGGAAGAATACCTGGGCGCGGTGCCTATGGAAGAATAACAGCAAGGCGTATCGTAGAGACACTGTCATTAAGTTAGCATGTCATTGCGAACCAGTCCGCTTAAGTGGTGTGGCAATCTCCTTTTACTTTGGGGATTCCCACGTCAGTGTTCGCACTGGCTCGGAATAACATAGTTTTTTGACACTCACAAGAAAAACCACGACCCTCCCCTGAAGAAGAAATGGATATAAGCCTAGGCGTTTCCGGGGCGATGTGGACATCGCCCCCTACAATTGATCAACTTTTTTCTCCTGCGCCCCTTGTCGAAATTGGGAAACCGTGGTATAGTAATTTTGAAATTTGAATTAGAAACGGAGTTGAAAAGATGCGCACTGATTCTTGCAAGTGATTGAGGCATGACACAGTTTGAAAGCGGAACGCATTTCCGCTGGTTTTGTCATGCCCGCATGCAGGAATGTGCGGGTTTCTTTTTGGCTTTCTTGGGTGGATCATGCCCTTTTTGGCTGTGGGAACGTGCGTTCCTGCGGCCATTTTTGATTTTTCATCATAAGGAGGGCTGACAATGTCTTTGATCCAGGTACAAAACCTGACCTTTGCCTATGACGGCAGCTATGACAACATTTTTGAAAACGTCAGCTTCCAGCTGGATACAGACTGGAAGCTGGGCTTCACCGGCCGGAACGGCCGAGGCAAGACTACTTTTTTGAACCTTTTGCAGGGAAAATACGAATACCAGGGTACCATTTCCGCATCTGTGGACTTTTCCTATTTCCCCTATCCCATCTCTGACCCGGAAAAGCTCGCCATGGAGCTGGTGGAGGAGGTATTTCCCGACTGCGAATATTGGCAGATCGCAAAGGAGCTTCACGCCCTGGAGCTGGAGGAGGAGGTGCTGTACCGCCCCTTCTCCACCCTTTCCAACGGCGAGCAAACCAAGCTGATGTTGGCGGTGCTGTTTCTGAAGGAGAACAATTTCCTTCTCATTGACGAACCCACCAACCACCTGGATATCCAGGGCCGGGAGATCGTAAGCCGGTACTTAAACAGCAAAAAAGGCTTCATCCTGGTGTCCCACGACCGGGCCTTTTTGGACGGCTGCGTGGATCACATTCTCGCCATCAACAAGGCGGATATCAGGGTGCAGAAGGGCAATTTCTCCCAGTGGCTCCACAACAAGGAGCTGCAGGACCAGTTTGAACAGGCGGAGAACGCCAAACTGAAGAAGGAGATCGGGCGTCTCCAGGAGACCGCCCGGGAAAAGGCCCAGTGGGCCTCCACCGCAGAGGGCCGCAAGATCGGCGCGGATCCCCTGAAAGTGGACAAGCCCAAAAACTACAAGCCCTACCAGGGTGCAAAGTCCAAAAAGGCCATGGCCCGGTCCAAGGCCATCGAACAGCGGCAGCAGGCAGCCATTGAGGAGAAAAGCAAGCTGCTGAAGAACATCGAACGCTCTGACGACCTGAAAATTTTCCAGGCTCCCTACCACAAGGATACCCTGATCCGTTTGAAGGACGTGACCATTGCTTATGGCAATACCCCGGTCTGCCGGAACATCACCTTCGACATCCGCCGGGGCGACCGGGTGGCCCTGCAGGGCAGCAATGGCTCCGGCAAAAGCAGCATCCTCAAGCTGCTGATGGGAGAAGCCATTCCCCACACCGGAGAGGCCGCCATCGGCAGCGGCCTGGAAATTTCCTACGTCCCCCAGGACACCTCCCGGCTGAAAGGCCCTCTGGAGGAGTTTTCTGCCCGGTACAGCATCGAAGAAAGCCTTTTCAAGGCGGTGCTGAGCCAGCTGGACATCGGCAGGGAGCAGTTTTCCAAGGATGTGGCCCATTTCAGCGCAGGGCAAAAGAAAAAGGTGCTGCTGGCGGCAAGCCTGTGCCAGCCAAAGCACCTGCACATCTGGGACGAGCCCATGAACTACATTGACGTGATCTCCCGGATGCAGATCGAAGACCTGCTGCTGCGGTTCCAGCCCACAATTCTGTTCGTGGAGCACGATAAGGTATTCTGCGAAACCATCGCCACAAAGACAGTATCTCTTTGACAGAAACGCCCAGGCTCCTCCGGGAGAGCCTGGGCGTGTTTTTCATGTCATAAATCCCGGAGGATCCACCGGGGGCTGTGTCTGCAGGTTGCGGTACTGCCGGGGAGAAATGCCGTACTCCTGCTTGAATGCCCGGTAAAAGGAGGAATAATCGGAAAACCCCACCTTGCCTGCCACATCCTCCAGAAGCACACCCTCCCCGATCAGGGTCTTGGCGGCAATGAGCCGCCGCTGGGTGACGCAGCGGTAAAAGCTGACTCCCATTTTCTTCCGGAAGGACTGGGAGATAGTGCTTTCGCTGACATAGAACTGCCGTGCTGCGTCCGCCAGGGTGATACGCTCCGCCAGATTTCCTTCCACATAGGCCAGGACTCGCTCCACCAGGTCCGGCTTTTCTGCCTTGGGAGGATGGGCACTCTGATCCAGCACAGCCCGGCGCAGGTGGGCCATCAGGTGGGTGGTATTTCCCAGCACTGCCGCCTCCCACCCAGGCTCCTGCCCTTCAAATTCCTCCACTCCGATACGAAACAGGTCTCCCAGGTACTCCCACCGGGTACCCGCTGTCCGCAGCACCCGGGGATAATTTTTCTGCTTGGGCTCCGGAGGGAATACCTGGCGCAGCATTCCAAGGAATTCTCCGCTGATCCACAGCACATCTCGTCTGTAAGGCTCCGTCATATGCTCCGGCAGCAGGGGACGGTGGCTGATGCCGGGAGGGACCAAAATAATGTCTCCCTTCTGCAATTGGTAGCGCACCGACTCCACCAGGTATTCCGCTCCGCAGGTATTGCGGCAGTACAGGATCTCGTAAAAGGAATGGGAATGAAGGGAAACAGAGGCATTGGACCAACTCACATCCCGGTGGGTATCCACATACCGGGAGGACATCTCCAGTTCCTGATAAAAGCTGCCGGGGTCGATGCCCATTTCCCGGAGCAGTTCCTGAAGCTTCTGTACATCCCGAGGCTCCCCAATATTTCCCAGCTTTTGGCTCAGGCGCCGGATATCATCTAATTTCACAAAAACCAAACCTCTTTTTCGTACTTTTTGTCAATATTATATCATAAGAATGTCGGTTTTGCAATGTATAATGTAAAAATAGCAATTTATTTTGCGTTCACAGCTTGTTAAAATATAAGAGAAAATCGGCGGAATGGGCAATATCCGCTGGAATTTGAATGGAGGAAGAAATAATGGCTAAAAACACCGCAAAAGCTTCCAAGTCCGGCCTGACCACCAAGCATTGGTTTGGTTATATGTTTGGCGACTGGGGCGGCTGCATGACCTTCGCACTGATGGGCAGCCTGTTCACCATGTACTGCACCAACGCTCTGGGCGTTGACCCCACCCTGCTCGGCACCCTGGTCATCATCTGGACCATCTGGGATGCCGTCAACGACCCCATGATGGGCGCACTGATGGA
>JAXJVC010000058.1:0-2508 GCA_036308745.1 Oscillospiraceae bacterium
ATGATAACCTTGGCGCAGGCTCCCCGAAAGAAAAGTTCCAAGCAAACCTGGAAGCGATCCGCACGCTGAAAAGGCTGCAGGCTGAAAATGCGCTGGCAACACCCGCAGATCAGGAGATCCTTGCCGGCTATGTCGGCTGGGGAGGCCTTCCCCAGGCTTTTGATGAGAACAATGCTGCCTGGTCAGCCGAGTATGCGGAACTCAAGGAAATACTCACAGAGGAAGAATACCGTGCGGCGAGGGCCTCAACACTGAATGCCTTTTATACTCCGCCCATGGTGATTCGGAGCATGTATGAGACACTGGAGCGGATGGGCCTTTCGGGTGGCAACGTCCTTGAGCCTTCCTGCGGCATCGGCAATTTTATGGGCATGGTCCCGGACAGCATGCAGGACATCCGGATGTACGGTGTGGAACTGGACGGGATCTCCGCAGGGATTGCAAGGCAGCTTTACCAGAAGAATCCCATTGTCGCCCAGGGGTTTGAGAAAACTCAGTTTCCGGACAGCTTCTTTGATGCCGTCATCGGGAACGTTCCTTTTGGAAACTATAAGCTGGCGGACCGCCGCTACGACCGCCAGAATTTCCTGATCCATGATTATTTCATTGCCAAATCTTTGGATTTGGTGCGCCCCGGAGGTGTGGTGGCGGTGATCACTTCCAGCGGTACGATGGACAAACGCGGAGAATCGGTCCGCCGGTATATCGCCGCTAGGGCAGACCTCCTGGGAGCCGTCCGTCTCCCCAACAACGCATTCCGGCGAAATGCCGGCACGGATGTTGTGGCTGACATCCTCTTTTTCCAGAAAAGGGACCGGGCAGTCCTGGAGATGCCGGAATGGACACATCTTTCCCAGACGCCGGACGGTCATGAGATCAACACCTACTTTGCCCTGCATCCGGAGATGGTCCTGGGGCAGCTGGAACAGAAAACCAACCAGTTCGGCCAGGAGGAAACAACGGTCCTGCCCTTTGAGGACAGAGACCTGGAAACCAGTCTGCGGGAGGCCCTTGGCAGGATCGAAGGCAGCATCACGGAAGCCGAGATCACCGATGACGACCTTATTCAGGAGTCCACAGAGAGCATCCTGGCAGACCCGACCGTCCGGAACTATTCTTTTACGGAGGTAAATGGCAGGATCTATTTCCGTGAGAACTCCCGGATGGATCCTGTTGACCTGCCGGCAGTGACAGCGGACCGGGTGCGCGGGATGATCGGCCTGCGTGATACGACCCGCCGCCTCCTTGATCTGCAAATGGAGGACGCGGACGACGCGTCCATCCATGCACTGCAGGAAAAGTTGAGCACAGACTATGACCGCTTTCAGGAACGATTCGGCCTGATCAGCAGCACGGCGAACAAGCGGGCTTTTTCCCAGGATTCCTCTTACTGTCTCCTGTGCTCCCTCGAGATCCTGGATGAACATGGGGAGCTGGAGCGGAAGGCGGATATTTTCACCAAGAGGACGATCCGCCGGGCTGTGCCGGTCACTTCCGTGGATACTGCGAGTGAGGCTCTGGCTGTCTCCATCGGGGAAAAAGCCAGGGTGGATCTCGCCTACATGGAACAGCTCTGCGGCAAGGACAGGGATGAGATCATCCGGGACCTGGAAGGCATCATCTTTGAAAACCCCTCGAACGGGAACTGGGAAACTTCGGATGAGTACCTTTCCGGGAATGTCCGGGAGAAGCTTAGAACCGCAAAGGCTGCCGCTGAAGCAGATCCCCGCTTTTCGGTGAATGCGGAAGCCCTGGAAAAGGTTCAGCCCAGACAGCTGGATGCCTCGGAAATCGAAGTGAGGCTCGGAGCAACCTGGATCGACCCTGCGTACATCACCCAGTTCATGGGGGAGACTTTTCATACGCCGAGGTACTTCCTGGGCAGTGAGATCTCGGTCAAATATGCTGCCATCACCGGCCAGTGGCAGGTGACCGGCAAGACCCGCGACCTCGGGAATACCATTGTCCGGAATGCCTTTGGCACATCCCGCGTCAATGGGTACCGGCTTCTGGAGGATGCCCTGAACCTGCGGGATACCAAGATCTACGATGTCATCCGGGACGAAAACGGCTCCGAGCGGCGCGTCCTCAACCGCAAGGAGACCATGCTGGCCCAGCAGAAGCAAGAATTGATCCGGGACACTTTCCGAGAGTGGATCTTTCAGGATATGGAGCGCAGAGAGAATCTTGTCGCCAGGTACAACGAAATCTATAACAGCGTGCGCCCCCGGGAGTATGATGGCAGCCATATCCGGTTCGTGGGCATGACGCCTGAGATCACCCTCATGCAGCACCAGAAAAACGCGGTCGCCCATATCCTCTACGGGGACAATACCCTTCTGGCCCACTGTGTCGGTGCCGGCAAGACCTACCAGATGGTCGCCGCCGGTATGGAGTCCAAGAGGCTTGGTCTGGCCCAGAAATGCCTCTATGTCGTGCCCAACCACCTGACGGAGCAGTGGGGCGCGGACTTCCTGCGCCTGTACCCGGCGGCAAATATCCTTGTCG
>JAXJVC010000059.1:0-4002 GCA_036308745.1 Oscillospiraceae bacterium
ATCTCGGAGGCTTCGATGCTGCGGTACACCTCCGGGAAGCGGAAATAGTCAAAGCCGGAGAAATGATAGGCGCAGACCCGGAAGCAGGTGGCATCAAAGCTGTCCAGTCCCCGGATCCGGCGGCCCAGGGCGCTGCGCTTCATCCGCAGGAAGGCCTTTTCCTCCAGGCCCGTCTGGGCGATCTTCTCTGCCTGGGTCAAAATGGCATCCCGGACAGCCCTGGGGTCCTCGCTGTCGCCGCTGCACAGCAGCAGGGCGCAGCCGTCAATGGTCTCAAAGCCGCCGCCGAAGGAGGAATCAATAAGCCCCTCCTCATACAGCCGCAGGTACAGCTCGGAGGATTCACCGAACAGGGCTTCGGCGGCGAGATCCGCCACCATTTCCTCCCGGATGGCCCCCGCGCCCAAACCCAGCGGCTCACATTTGAAAGCCAGGTTGAACATAGGCATGGCTACCTCCATGGCACACTCCGTCTCCCCGGCAACGCAGGTCATGGTTTCCGGCCAGACCCGCTGCTTTACGCCTGCTTCCCGGGCCTCGGTTCCCAAAACCTCCCGGGCGATGTCCGCCACGGAATCTGCGTCCACGTCACCCACTACACACAGCAGCATATTTTCCGGGGTGTAAAACGCCCGGTGGCAGACAGAGAGGATTTCCGGCTGGATCTCCCGGATGCTCTCGGAGGTCCCCAGAATGGGCACCCGGATGGGATGGGTGTGGTACATGGCCTGCATCAGGTTTTCAAATACCACGCTGTCCGGGGCATCCCGGTTCATGCCGATCTCCTGGTCGATAATGCCCCGCTCCTTTTCCACACTTTCCTCGGTGAAATAGGGAGTGGACACAAATTCCAGCAGCAGCCGCAGGCAGTCCTCAAAGTGGTCGGTGCAGGAAAAATAGTAGGCAGTCATATCGTAGCTGGTGAAGGCGTTGGTCATCGCGCCCAGGGCCGCAAACTCCGCAGACACATCCCGTCCGCCGGGCATATCAAAGAGCTTATGCTCCAGATAGTGGGCCACGCCTGCAGGGACCCGGTACTGCTTCCCCCGCAGAGTAAAATCCGTGTGGATGGAGCCGTAGTCCGTGACAAAATAGGCCAGCTTTTTGGTAAAGCCCTTCCGCGGCACCACCGCCACCGTCAGACCGTTTTCCAGCTTTGTCCGGTAGAGCGTTTCATCCAGCTCCGGGTAATGGATGGGATTCATTGGCTCCCTCCTTTCAGGAAATAGGTGCTGTGGAGCGTCACCGTGTTGGCCGCCGCCCGTACATCTTCCAGGGTCACCTGTTCCACCGCTGCCATATAGGCTTCGGGGGACAGTTTCAAGCCGCTGAGGGCAGCGGTAGCGTAGTAGCCCTCGATCGCGCCGGGAGAATCGTGGGTGGCCCGAAGACTGGAAAGGATGGCCTCCCGGGCCGCCTTCAGCTCATTCTCCGTGATTTCCCCCTTGCGGCAGGCGTCCAGCTGCCGCAGGACTTCCTCCCGGGTCTGCTGTTCCTTGTCAAAGTCAATGCCCGCGGACACCATGACGATGCCCTTGGTGCCGTAGTAACCGGAACCGACGCTGTAGCACAGGCTCAGCCGTTCCCGGATGTTCATAAACAGCTTGCTGGTCATGCCGGCGCCGAAAATGGTGTTCAGCACCTGCATAGCAGGAAATTCCGGGGCCCGGTTGGTGATGGGAGTGGTAAAGCCCATACACAGCTTTCCCTGGGATACTTCCATAGTCTCCACGGCGTCCCGCCCCTCACAGGGATGGAAGCCGGTCTGGGCTGCCAGAGGGGCTGGCTCCCGGTCCAGCTTGGCAAAGAGGGGCTTCAGAAGCTCCGCTACCTGGCAGATCTCGGCGCTGCCCACATAGAAAATCTGAATGGGAGAGGTCCGCAGGATGTTTCTGTAATGGCTGTACAGCAGGGCAGGCTGGATAGCCGCCACCTGCTCCTTTTCACCCAACCGGGGCAAGCCGAAGGTATCCTCCCGGCACATGAGTTTCAGGAGTCTGCCCATGGCATAGGCCCGCTTGTCGTTCAGTTCCGATTCAATGGTGGCAATGAGGTTCTTCTTCTCACTTTCCACGATCTCCGGCAGAAAACCTCCCTGCTCCACGGGGGACTCCAGGAGAAGTTCCTCCAAAAAGGAGATCATAGGCTCCAATACCCGGTCCCCAGGCAGGGCGAACCGGTCGTCCATGAATCCGCAGTACAGCCCCACGGTCTGATAGTCGCCCACCCGGCGCACCAGGGGTGAAACAGACGCGCCGTACAATTCGTCCAGGTGCTGGGTAATGGCACGCAGGTCCGGATGTTTCCGGGTGCCCCGGAGCAGCACATTGGGGATCAGGGCATTCAGGGAAGCCTCCCCGGCATCCATCTGCCGGATCATCTGAAAGCTGAGGCATCCCTGCTTGAAGCGGGTATCCCGGCAGCACCGCAATGTCACGCCGGGGAGTAATTGTATGGTTTGAATCATAATCTCTCCTCGAATATATCAATGCAAAACGCAGAATGCAGAGTGCAGAATGAATTACGTAATTCTGCATTTTGCACTTTGCATTCTGCATTTCTGCAAAAACAGGTCATGTACCAGATATTATATACCACTTTCCGGGAAATAGGAAGTGGTACACAAAAATTTAAGACTTTTTCCGTTGCCATTTTCCCATTTCTGCGGTAGAATATAAGTTGGAATAGAATGTATCGGAGGAACGCGCCATGGCTTGGCTGGAAATCACTATTGATACCGCGGCGGAGAAGATCAATTCCGTCGTCACAAACCTGACCGCCAGAGGTTTTTCCGACCTGGTCATTGAAGATCAGGAGGAATTTGAGACCTTTTTGGAGGAAAACCGGGCTTACTGGGACTACATCGACGAAAGCCTGCAGGAGAAGCTGCAGGGTCTTTCCCATATCAAATTATACTTAGAGGACACGGACAAGGCCGGGCTGCAAAAGCTGGAGGCCTTCGCCACCGAAATGGGGCTGCCCATGAACGTGGCGCAGCTTCCGGACACCAACTGGGAGGAATCCTGGAAGGACAGCTACCCGCCTCAGGAAGTGGGCGAAACCATCATCGTTCTGCCCTACTGGCTGGCGGACCAGGCCGGAGACCGGCTGCCTGTGATCCTGGACCCGGGCCTGACCTTCGGCACCGGCGCCCACCCCTCCACCCAGATGGTGATGGAGACCATGGAAAACCTGGTAAAGCCCGGATTCCACTGTCTGGACCTGGGCAGCGGCAGCGGTATTTTGTCCATTGCCGCCCTTCGACTGGGGGCGGAAACTGCCATTGGTATTGATATTGACCCCAAGGCGGAGGATATCGCCCGGGAGAACGCTGCCTACAACGGCTTCGCCGCTCCCGCCTTTACCGCTCTTACCGGCAACGTGACGGAAGACCGGGCGCTGATGGATTCTCTGGCAGCAAAGGAATATGACCTGGTGCTGGTAAACATCGTAGCCGATGTGATCATTGGCCTTGCCCCCATCCTGCCCCATTTCCTGACCGAGAGAAGCGCCCTGATCTGCTCCGGCATTCTGGATGTGCGGCTGGCGGAAGTCATCGCCGCCCTGGAAAAGGCCGGGCTCACCATCACCGCCATTAAGGAAAAGGAAGACTGGCGCTGCGTTGCCGCCGTAAACAAAACCAAAGGAGCAAATCTATGAATATCCCCTATCGTACCAAGCGGCTGCTGAACCGCATTGGTATCGTTTCCCTGGCACTGCTGTTGGTGCTGATTCTGGTGTGGTTCTGCTGGGTCATCTGGATCGAGCGATACATCGTCTACACCCGGGACGGCGCCACACTGGACCTGTCTCTCAGCTCCAATGAGCTGGTGGGTGAGGTGGCCATGCCCCCGGTGGCTGGCGACTCCTCCGTATCCATCTATTATAACGAAGGTGCCAATGCCATCGAGCTGACCAACGAGCTTACCCAGCTGAATGGTTACTACATCGACGGCAACGCCCTGACCAAGGACATCGCCGGTGCCTGGGACATGATGAACA
>JAXJVC010000060.1:0-2359 GCA_036308745.1 Oscillospiraceae bacterium
CAGAACCACTGCCACTGCCGCAAACAGCAGGGTAAACAGAAAGATTACGATTTTTCCGTTCCGCATTCAAACCTCCTGTTCTAAATTTACATAAATTCGTATCTTATATTATACCACAAACCCTGTAGATTTCCAGAACAATTTTCGACCTTCCGGGCCCATAAAAAATCCCTCCGCCAGACGGCGGAGGGATACTTGTTATAACTTTCGGACGCTTTCCCGCATCATCAACTGTACCGGAATCACTTCGTGCTTGGCACCGGTTCCCTGCTCAATCCCCTGCAGCAGCAGCCACAGACTCCGCTGGGCCAGCTGTTCCACAGACTGGGCAACGGTAGAAAGACGGGGCAAAGTATACTGGCCGATCTGCAGGCCGTCAAAACCCATAACGGAAATATCTTCGGGCACCCGTTTGCCAGCATCAGACAACGCCCGGATGGCACCCAGAGCCATCACATCCGACATGGCGAACAGCGCTGTAAAATCAGGATTCCGGGTCAGCAGTGCCCGGGCTGCCTGATAACCGCCTTCATAGGTGAATCGGGCCGTTTCATACCCGGTTTCCTCAAAGGAAACTTCCCGCTCCTGGAAGGCACGGATGCAGCCCTGATGACGCAGGCGGGTAATTTCGGAATAATCCCGATGGCCGCCGATGATCACCACATTTTTGTGGCCCAGCTCCAGCAGGCTGTCAATGGCCATGGCCGATGCCAGCGTGTCATCCGACGTAACGCTGGACAGATTCGGGAAGGACAGGTCCGCCGCAGAGCTGGTTACCAGCACACAGGGTACGGAAATCCGATGGAACGCTTCCTGAAAATGGTCCTGGTTACCGCCCAGGAACAGAATGCCCTGGGGCTTCTTCTCCCGGCACAGCCGTACTGCCCGGCGTACCTCATTTTCACTTTCGTCGATATAGTCCACAATCAGGGTATACTGGGTATCCGCAACTCTGGACTGAATGGCGATGAGCAGTTCGTCAAACAGCTCGTTATAATTACCTTTGCAGATCACCAGCAGAGAGTTGCTCTGCTGCTGCTTCAGCTGTCTGGCATTTTCGTTCAGCTGAAAACCGGATTCCTCCGCTGCCTTTAAAATGATTTCCCTTGCCAGTTCGCTGACATGGGGCTGATGGTTCAGCACGCGGGATACGGTACCCACACTGTAGCCGGTTTGGGCTGCTAAGTCCTTGATGGTCATAGCACAGCCTCCTTTTCGGGTCTGAAACACCCGTTTTTTGCATTGTCAGCATATTATAGCGCACCAATTCGTTATTTGCAACATAATTTTTCACTTATATCAACATTTTTCACAAAAACAGGATTTTACGCTGAATCAAACCCGCTTATTTCTCCACGCCGGACGGACAAAAAAGCCGCTGTCCAAAAGGACAGCGGCGATTTTTTGTTGAAACTCTGTATTACAGCAGCTTAGCGTAGTGCTTGATGGTGCGGACCATCTGGCTGGTGTAGGAGTTCTCGTTGTCGTACCAGGAAACGACCTGAACCTGAGTCATGCCGTTGCCCAGATCCAGAACCATGGTCTGGGTAGCATCGAACAGGGAGCCGTAACGCATGCCGATGACGTCGGAGGAAACGATCTCGTCCTCGTTGTAGCCGTAGGACTCGTTAGCAGCAGCCTTCATAGCAGCGTTGATCTCAGCAACAGTGACCTTGCCCTCAACAACAGCGTTCAGCATGGTGGAGGAACCGGTGGGGGTGGGAACACGCTGTGCAGCGCCGATCAGCTTGCCAGCCAGCTCGGGAACGACCAGGCCGATAGCCTTGGCAGCGCCGGTGGAGTTGGGGACAATGTTGACAGCAGCAGCGCGGGAACGACGCAGGTCGCCCTTACGCTGGGGGCCGTCCAGAGTCATCTGGTCGCCGGTGTAAGCGTGGATGGTGCACATGATGCCGGACTTGATGGGAGCCAGGTCATTCAGAGCCTTAGCCATGGGAGCCAGGCAGTTGGTGGTGCAGGAAGCAGCGGAGATGATGTGATCGTCCTTGGTCAGGGTCTCGTGGTTGACGTTGTAAACGATGGTGGGCAGGTCGTTACCAGCGGGAGCGGAGATAACAACGTTCTTAGCGCCAGCGTCGATGTGAGCCTGAGCCTTAGCCTTGGAAGTGTAGAAGCCGGTGCACTCCAGAACGACGTCGACATCCAGCTCGCCCCAGGGCAGCTCAGCAGCGTTAGCCTTAGCGTAGATGGTAACCTTCTTGCCGTCGACAATGATGTGGTCCTCGCCAGCCTCGACAGTGTGGCCCAGAGCAGCGTAATTGCCCTGAGTGGAGTCGTACTTCAGCAGGTGAGCCAGCATCTTGGGAGAGGTCAGGTCGTTGATAGCAACAACTTCGAA
>JAXJVC010000061.1:0-1996 GCA_036308745.1 Oscillospiraceae bacterium
CTGGTCTTCACCTCCGGTCAGATCCCCATCAACCCCGCCACCGGAAATGTGGAGGCCGTCACCATTGAGGAACAGACCGAGCAGGTCTGCAAAAACCTGGCCGCCGTCCTGACCGCTGCCGGCACTTCTCTGGAGAAAGTGGTGAAGACCACCTGTTTCCTGAGCGATATGGGAGATTTCGCCGCTTTCAACGGCGTATACGCCAAATACTTCACCGGAAAGCCCGCCCGTTCCTGTGTGGCGGTCAAGACTCTGCCGAAGAACGTACTGGTAGAGGTAGAAACCATCGCAGAAGTTTGATTTTTAGCAAAGGAGCAATCGTTATGGACACCAGTAAGTACAGCGTCGGATACTATCCGGCACCGGGCACCTATTATGACTGGGTGCGCAAAGACCATGTAGAGCGCGCACCCCAGTGGTGCAGCGTGGACCTACGGGACGGCAACCAGAGTCTCGTGGTTCCCATGAGCCTGGAAGAAAAGCTGGCGTTCTACCGACTATTGCTGCAAGTAGGCTTCAAGGAGATCGAGGTTGGCTTCCCCGCCGCCTCTGAGACCGAATATGAGTTCCTGCGGACCCTGATTGAAAACGACATGATCCCCCAGGATGTCACCGTTCAGGTGCTGACCCAGTGCCGGGAGCATATCATCCGCAAGACCTTCGATGCCTGCAAGGGCGCACCCAGCGCCATCATCCACTTCTATAACTCCGTATCCGTTGCCCAGCGGGAGCAGGTGTTCCGCAAGAGCAAGGAGGAGATCAAGCAAATCGCCATCGAAGGCGCCAGGCTGGTCAAGCAGCTTGCCGCCGAGTACGAAGGCAATTTCCGCTTTGAATACTCCCCCGAAAGCTTCACCGGAACGGAGCCGGAATACGCCCTGGAGGTCTGCAACGCCGTTCTGGACGTGCTGGAGCCCTCCGAAACCAACAACGTGATCATCAACCTGCCTGTCACCGTGGAAATGAGTATGCCTCACGTCTACGCCAGCCAGGTGGAATACATGAGCAAGAACCTGAAATACCGGGAGCACGTAACACTGTCCCTGCACCCCCACAATGACCGGGGCACCGGCGTGGCCGACACCGAGCTGGCACTGCTGGCCGGGGCCGACCGGGTGGAAGGCACCCTCTTCGGCAACGGCGAACGCACCGGCAACGTGGATATCATCACCCTGGCCATGAATATGTACTCCCATGGCGTGGACCCCATGCTGGACTTCTCCAATATGCCCGCCATTGTGGAAACCTACGAAAAATGCACCCGGATGCACGTCTATGAGCGCAGCCCCTATGCCGGTGCCCTGGTCTTCGCCGCTTTCTCCGGCAGCCACCAGGATGCCATCGCCAAGGGTATGAACTGGCGGAAGGAAAAGAACCTCCACCAGTGGACCGTTCCCTACATCCCCATCGACCCCCAGGACATCAGCCGCACCTACGATGCGGACGTGATCCGGGTCAACTCCCAGAGCGGCAAGGGCGGCATTGGCTACCTGCTGGAGCAGGCCTACGGCTATGTTCTGCCGCCTAAGATGCGGGAACACCTCAGCTACCTGTGCAAGGGCATTTCCGACCACGACCATCGGGAGCTGAAGAGCGAGGATGTGCTGGGCATCTTTATGGACCACTATCTCAACGTCCAAAATCCCATCACTGTATCCAACATGAGCTTCGTGCAGGTACCCGGCGGTGTGGAAGCCTATGTGACCTTCCTGCGTCACGGCCGGAGAAACACCGTCCACGCCATCGGCAACGGCTCTCTGGATGCCGTCAGCAACGCTCTGAAGGATTACTCCGGCAGCGTATACAAGCTGAAGGTCTACACCGAACACTCCGTCCAGGAGAAATGCTCCGATTCCACTGCCGCCGCTTACATTGGTCTGGAAAAGGAAGATGGCGAGCTGTGCTGGGGCGCCGGCACCGATACCGATATTACCCGGGCAGGCATCAACGCCCTGCTCAGTGCCTATAACAATATGATCCGCGAATAAGGAGGAAA
>JAXJVC010000062.1:0-2389 GCA_036308745.1 Oscillospiraceae bacterium
ACTGATGAAAGCAAGGTCGGGAATATCCGCCGTATCGTGACCGTCGATGTAATAATTCAGAATCCGCCGCTCCGCAGAGGAGAGGGTTTTGACCTTTTCGGCAAAACCCTGGAACAGATCCTCCATACCGGGAGGCAGTGCGCCGGGACTAATTTGCCGGGTATTCAACAGAGTCAGCATCTGGACACTGATGACTTGGCCGCCGGGTTGGACAATGCCGTAATCCCGAAGCATACTGTAAAGCAGAAGAAGGATCACTTCCGTCACAATGTAGGACACAGACAAAAATTCAAAGTCTTCATTAAAGCCCTGTTCTACAGCCCACACGCCGATGTTCAGCAGCACCGCAACGAAGAGAAGCATGGTATATTTGAAGGAAGACAGGCGCTGCTTTTTAGCTGCGTACCAAATGATGCCAACCATGATCAGCACATAAGAAAGCAGATAAACGGTGTAAAGGATGTGCAGAGGGCCGTACTCCTTCACCAGCTTGGTCATGCCGCCGATGCTGGTAATATCCACACTGGTATAATAAAGTCCCAGCCAGTCACCGCTGGCTGCCAGCGCGAATGCGGCAGTGCTGATACCAATCAACGCATATCGAAGCCAGCTCCGCTTTTTCATCTGGCAAACATCGTAAATGATGAACATCATGGCCAGCACCGAGTAAGCCGCGCCAAAGTAGGACATACCGTTGGCAAACGTGGCCATACGCAGAGAGTTCGCTGCAGCCAAAAGGAAATAGCCGGTATTGACAATTGCAACACAGCTGATCAGGAATATGAAGTTCCGCTCCTTATTCTTCTCCCAGAGGAGATATCCCAGCAGGAGCAATACAGAAAGTACCGCAACTGCGCCGTAAACCATAGTCATATTTCCTGTGCTCATTCTGCTTTTCACTCCTCTCTGCCAGATAATTAGGATATTATAGCATAAACTGGCACTGTTTGCAAGGTGGCGTTCTTCAAGTGTCTTGTGTGAGCGTTCTTCAAGTGTCTTGTGTGAGAGCTAAATAGTAAGTGGGCAAGCAAAGCCTACTGGTACCCAGATTGACAAAACCACCTGTTTTCCATTCAGGAAAGCGCGGGTGGTTTTTTGTGCTTGTTGAGGCTCCTGCCCCAAGCTTCATGCGGACAGCTATTGTCCTGGGTAACACAGAAAATTCTGTGTCTGCGCGATTGTAAATCGCTTTTGCTGGATAAACAGATATCGCCGCCCGGCTGGGCGGCGATTCACCTGAAACAAAACAGGGTTTTTCTACGGTCTGAGGGCGTGCTGATCATAGGGTGAAAGAGAATCTGCAGATGGGACGCTCTTCGCCCTGGTAGGGGCCGAGGCCTTCAAATTCCTTGACGAAGCCGCAGCGCTCCATGACCTTGACAGAGGCTTTGTTGTCGGCGAGGCAGATGCCGGCGATCTCGGTGATGCCGATCTGCTTCATGATCACCGGCAGGAAGGCCTTCACGGCTTCGGAAGCATAGCCCTGCTTGGTGAAGTTTCCACCAATGTGGTAGCCGATCTCCCAGGTGCCGTCGTCAAAGGGAACGGCCTGGACATAGCCGATGTAGGTGCCATCCTTGCGCAGGATGGGGTACACCAGGGGGCCGTCACCATTTTCATAGACACCCATCAGGAAGCCCACGGTGTCGGCGGCTTCTTCCACAGTCTCAAATACTTCATCGGGGACGAAACGACGGTTGTCCTCGTCCAGAGAGTTCAGATGGACGGCTTCTGCCATGTCCATGGTAAACTCGGTAATGATCAGTCTTTCGGTTTCAATTTTCATGGTTTCACACTCCTTCTGTGCTTTTATGATAGCATATGGGTTTCCCCAATGCAATCCCCACAAATGGTTCAGAAGGATCTTTGGTAATGTAAAACCCGCCTGCCGAGGGGGGCGGCAGGCGGGGGGGCTTGGATTATTCTTTGGAGAACTGGTCCTTACCCACCATGCACAGGGGGCACTCGAAATCCTCGGGGATATCCTCCCACTTGGTGCCGGGGGCGATGCCACCCTCGGGGTAGCCCAGCTCCTCGTCATATTCCCAGCCGCAGACGTCGCATACATATTTCATAATCGTTTCCTCCGTTTTTTATTAGTGTTGTGTTTTGTTTTTCTTTATGGCCTTATTCTATCACAGGAATCACACACCTTCTGTGACTTTCTCACCAAAGAAGCGTTTTTTGAAATATCAGGGCAAAATTGCGGTGCGCCCTCAGCGCTAAATTATCGTTTCGCGGCGCAGCCGCATGCCCTCCCCTTTGGGGAGGGTGCCCCCGTAGGGGGCAGGTGAGGTGCCCTCCCCTTTGGGGAGGGTGGCCGAGTGTAACGAGGCCGGGTGAGGTTACTCCCCCTTGGGAAGTGTTATTCTATCGTGAATCTGTGCAT
>JAXJVC010000063.1:0-2321 GCA_036308745.1 Oscillospiraceae bacterium
GATAAAGCCCATGCCGGCTGCAAGACATTCCTTCATCATGGCAGTCTCTTTTTCCATGCTGAGATAGCTGTAGGGGTACTGCAGGGTCTCATAGAGGCCGCTCCGGATGACTTCTTTAGCCACTTCCAGCTTGTGGGCAGTGGCGCCGATGTGGCGGATCTTGCCCTGGGCCTTGGCTTCCAGAAGACATTCATACATGCCGGTCCCGTCGCCGGGCCTGTAGCACTGCTGCACATTGTGGAGCTGATAGACGTCGATATAGTCTGTCTTGAGGAGTCCCAGGGAGGTCTCCAGATCCTTCCAGAATACTTCCGGGGTCTTTGCATGGGTCTTGGAAGTGATGATGATCTCTTCCCGGTTGACAAAGCCTGTGCCGAAGGCCTCTCCCAGCTTCTCTTCGCTGTCGGAATAGCCCCTTGCAGTGTCAAAAAAGCGCATGCCTCCGCTGTAGGCTTTGCGCAGGATCTTCACTGCTTCCTCCTTGGGAACGCGCTGGATGGGAAGGGCGCCGAAGCCGTTCTGTGGAACAACAATTCCTGTCTTTCCCAATTTGATCTGTTTCATGAAACCTCCATTCCGCGGCAGCGGCCATATTGCTGCATGCGCTGTATAAATAGTGAACATTTTGACTGCTTAATACTACTTTTTCACTGTTCTTCCTGCTGAATGCGGCTCATGATGTTGCTGAACAGTCTTTTTGATGAATTACTATGTCAAAGCCGGTACGGCTTTTTTTATGCCAGGGCTGATAGGGCTTTTATAAATGTCAAAGCCGATACGGCTTTTTTAAATGTCCGGGCTTATGCGGCTTTTTTTAATCGTCAGGACTGCTCCCGGTCCCTCGTAAGGTCCTGGACCCATTTGTATTTGTTAAAACGGTGCATGACCCAGGGGATCTTGCCCACTTCATCCAGGCAGGTGCAGGCATAGACGGCCAGCACAGGCCAGTGGAAAAGAAAGGCTCCCGTCAGGGCAAGGGGGATGGCGATGCCCCACATGGAGACCGCCAGACTGTACATGTCAAAGAGGGTATCTCCGCCTCCGTCGAGGACGCCGTTGATGGTGACAGTATTGACACTGCGGCCGATCATGTAGATGGCCATGATGACCATCATTCCGGTCAGGTAACTGCGGGCCTCATCGGTGAGGATGACAAAGCGGACTACGAGAGGCGTCACGGCCAGGACCAGGGCAGTGGAAAGAAGGCCGATGGCCCAGGAGACATTTCTGAGCTTAATGCCGTAGCGCTTTCCCTTCTCGAGCTTGCCGGCGCCCAGTTCATTGCCTACCATGATGCCGGCTGCACTGCCGATACCGTTACAGCCGCAGCAGACCAGGTCTCTGACTACGGCCGAGACTGCGTTGGCCGCGGCGGCATCCGAGCCCACATGGCCGATGATGGCGGTATAGGAAGTCAGACCCACGCCCCAGAGCAGGTTTCCTCCCAGCAGGGGAAGGGCCTGCCTGGCGAAGTCCATGGTCAGTGCCCTGCTGCCCGTCATAATGCGGGTCCAGGCCGGGCGGATATACTCCTTTCCGGTAAAGATCAACAGGCAGGCCAGCAGTTCCAGGAGGCGGGCAAGTGTGGTCGCAAGCGCCGCTCCGCGGGCATTGAGGGCCGGCAGGCCCAGGAGTCCGAAGATCAGGACGGCGTTGAAGATGATGTTGAGAAGGACTGCTCCGGAGCTGATGGCGGCGCATTCTTTGACATGGTCCGTGACCTTCATGATCATCAGGTAGCATTGAGAAACGCCGGTCATGAGGTAGGACCAGCCCGCGATCCGCAGGTAGTGGATGCCGATCTGTACGAGTTCCGGATCCGACGTAAAAACATGCATCAGGGCGCCCGGAAAGAATTCGCAGGCAATAAAAAAGAGGATGGAGACCAGGCCGCCGAAGCGCAGCATGAGGTGAAAGAGATCCCTGAGGGTCTCCCGGTCTCCTTTTCCGTAATACTGGGCGCCAAGAATGGCGCCCGCGGTGGTGACTGCATAGAGAAATACGTTCTGGATAAACTGGATCTGGGTCGCCATGGAGACGGCTGTCATCTCCGCCTGGGCGACACGCCCCAGCATCATGGCATCCGCTGCCGCCACAGAGGCAAGCATCAGGTGCTGCAGGGCGATCGGCAGCGCCAGGTCAAACATGCGTCTGTAAAAGATCTTGTTTTCCGCAGGAGTCATAATCAAGTAATCTCCCTTTCGGAGTGAGGTTTTTTGGGTGAAGGGTCTGCTGCCTGGCTGAGCCGCCGGGTGAGCTGCCGGGTGAGTCGCTGGGGACGGTTCTGACTGACTCATTGCATGCAATGAGTCAGTCAGAAC